>CAXBAZ010000090.1:0-9430 GCA_963973395.1 uncultured Acidimicrobiaceae bacterium | reverse complement strand
GGCGACATCACTTCTGGACCGAGTTCGGTGGCGCCAACGCCTCGTTCGTCGACCCGTGGGGCAACGAGCTCATGCTGTGGCAGCACCTGGAGGGCATCGAGCAGGATCCCGACACCCACGAACTCGTCGGCGACGCCAAGCTCCCCGACGGCTGGACCATCGAGTGACCCTTCGGGCGGACGACGCCTACATGCCCCAGTAGCCGCGCAGCGTCGGAACGTGGCGGCGGATCGTGCCGCTCTCCGAGAGCACGAACACATCGGAGGTCTGCAACGGGCCGTGCTCGGTCTCGATCGTCGCGTCCCATGCGATCGTGTCGGGACCGGCCGCCAGGCGGTCGATCGACATCAGCCGGCCGTCTCGGCGTGACGCTGTCAGCTCCTCGACGAACGGTCTGATCGCCGCACCCCGGGCGACCCCCTCGTACCGGATGATCTCGGCGTCGTCGGCGTAGAGCGCGAGCACGTCGTCGACATCGCCACGGACGAGCGCATCGACGTAACGATCGATCACGTCCATCGCCGATTGCTTCAGTTCATCGGTCTGCTCGGTCATGACACCCCCGGCCCCGTCGACCCGAGGTTCCGGTCTACCACACCGTGCGAACCCGCGTCGGAACGTCGGGCACTTCCTCAGCTCGGCGCGGTCAGCTTGACGGCCGCGATCGAGGCGACCAGAGCCACCATCGACACGGCCTGCCAGATGTTCGTGGCGTCGTTCTTCACGATCACGCCGACGAGGAACGTGCCGACCACCCCGACGCCGACCCAGACGGCATAGCCGGTGCCGACCGGGATCGTCCGTGTCGCCACGGCCAGCAGGTACATGCTCGCGCCGAGGGTGACGAGGAAGCCGGCCGTCGGCACCGGTTCGGTGAATCCGTCCGTGCGGTCGAGCAGGCTCGCCCAGGCGACCTCGAACAATCCGGCGACGATGAGGATGATCCAGGCCATGGCGCTGCTCCTGCGCCCGTCGTGCCGTCCGGTACGGTGCGCCCCTCGTCGGGAGAACCGCAGCTCAGCGGCCCTCGTCTCCCAGGCTAGCGTCCGAGCACGCGCCCGCCCGCGTCGAGTCCGGCGCCTGCGGTCGATTCGGTGATCCGCGCGAGCGGTGCCCCAACGCATGATCGCTGGCGCGAAGTCTGGGGGGTGGCGTCAGCGGATCGGGTACTTGGACTTGTCGGGCAGTCCCGAACGGGCGGTGATCATCTCGCCGGCCACCTGGGACCTGGCGTAGAGCTCGGCCTCGTCGATCGTGGTCATCCGGTAGTCCTCGACGACGATGTCGCCACCGACGAGCACCGTGTGCACGCCGCGCCCGTCTGCCGACCACACGAGCTGGTTCATCACGTTGAGGAGCGGTCGCCATTCGGGCCGGTCGGTGTCGTGGAGCACCAGGTCGGCGTGCTTGCCGACGTCGAGCGACCCGATGTGGTCACCCAGCTGCATCGTCTGCGCCCCGCCGAGCGTCGCCATCTCGTACGCCTTCTCGGCGGGGAACATCTGCGGGTCCTGGCGGGCGTCCTTGAACAGACCGGCGACGAGATAGGTGGCACGCATCAGGTCGGAGTAGTTGGCGGCGTTGTTGCCGTCGGTGCCGATCGCCACGTTGATCCCTGCCATCGCCATCTCCGGCATCTTGCCGACCTGGGTGACCCCGTACGCGACCTTCAGGGCGGTCGTCGGACAGTGCGCCACCTGGGCGCCGGTCTCGGCGATGATCGCGACCTCACGATCGTCGACCTGGACGCAGTGGGTCATCACGACGTCGGGGCCGAGCACACCCAGTTCGGCGAGGTGCACCATCGGGCGTTGGCCGAACTCCTCGATGAACCCGTCCGGATCGAGCATGGCCGGCGACATGTGGAAGCTCATGCCGGTGCCGTACCTGGTCGCCAGGTCGCGGGCGGCGAGCCACAGCGGGTCGGAGCACGTCGTGTGTCCGACCAGGGTCGACCAGGCGCCGATGCGGTCGTCGGGCCCGGCCGGGTAGCGGTCGAGCTGATGCTCCAGATGGGCGATCGCTTCGTCGGTGCGCTGCTGGTACACCGACGGTTCGGGTGGGAGGTCCCACACCCAGCGTCCGATCCGGCCACGGATGCCGACCTCGGTCAGCCCCTCGAACACCTCGTCGAGGAAGCGGATCGTGCCGGCCTCGAGGAACGACGTCGTACCCGACTTCAACATCTCGACCGACGCGAGCTGGGCGGACAACCGCTCCTCCTCGGCGGTGAACACCGAGTACAGCGGGCACAGCCACATGAACACGTTCTCCACGAACGGCGTGTCGTCCGGCACGTAGCCCCGGGTCAGCGGCTCGCCGGTGATGTGGATGTGGCTGTTGACCAGGCCAGGCGTCACCACGAACCGGTCGCCACCGACCACACGGTCGGCTTCGTACTCGGCGTCGATCACGCTCGCCTTGTCGACCGCGACGATGCGCCCGTCGCGCACCGCGACGGCCCCGTCGCGGATGATGTCGCGGGTGGCATTCATGGTGACGACCTGCCAACCGCGGATGATGGTGTCGACGCGTTCGGGCATCATGTCTCCTCTCGTCGTCGCGGCTTGGATGCCACGAACTGCTGCTGGAAACCGATCGGTTCGATCAGTCGGATCGACTCGAATCCGGCCGCCCGGATCCACTCCGAGTACTGCTGGGCGGTGAAGGCATTGCCGTGGAGCGTGCTCGCCATCATCGTGGCTCCCATCAGCACACCGTGCGGATTGAGCTTGCGGTCGATGTCACAGAAGTAGTCGGCGAGGATCAGCGTGCCTTCCGGTCGGAGCGCACGCATCGCCCGCTCGATCAACCGGTTCGCGCCGGCTTCGCCCTCGGTCCGGCACACGTGGCCGAGCACCACGATGTCGTAGGCCTCGTCGTCGATCGGCACCGTGTGGAAGTCGCCGGGCAGCCAGTCGACGCGCTCTGCGACGCCGTACTCGACCGCCTTCGCCTCCGCCACCGACACCACGTCCGGCAGGTCGTTCACCGTTGCCGTGGCACCCGGGTTGCCGGCGAGGATCGCGATCGCCCACGGTGCCCCGCCGGCACCGAGGTCGAGCACCCGAGGGGCCCGCAGCGCCGAGTACCGGAGCTTCAGATCGGCCCGCGTCGCACATCGGAACATCGTGGTGAAGGTGCCCTCGACGAGCGGCACGTAGAACGCGGCGGCGTCGTCCTCGACCGGCGTCGACGGCCGGCCGACGCGCACGGTGTCGGCGAGCCGGGTCCAATTGTCGTGGGGGCCCGGGGCGACGGGCACGAGTGCCGCCATCGTCGCCGGGCCGTCGGAGACGAGATAGCGCTTCGCCGTGTCGTTCAACTCGTACACGCCGTTCACCTGGTCGAGCAGTCCGAGCACGACGATCGAATCGAGAAGTGTCCGCAGGTGTTCCAAGGACGCTCCGACCTCGTCGTTGACCTCCTCGATCCGTGACGGCCCGAGCCGCTGCAACGTGTCAAACACGTCGAGCTCCAGCGCCGCGACCAGGACGTGGTAGCGGGCGAGGCCCTCGATCGCCGCCCAGACGGGCGCGGCGGCGGGCGGTTTGAAGTCGGTGAACGGGCGCCCGACGTGCGCCATCGTATGTGTCTTCTTGAGTTCCGGATACGGCGCATCCCGAGCCTCAACCACGACGCCGCCCCCGAATTGCGATTTGTGCCAGGGCGCTCAGCGGATAGGTCGCTCCGCTCCTTTTCATTCCGCTGAGCTGCCCCGTGACGATTGGTCGCAGTTCGCCTGGCGGCTCACGCTCCAGGCACAACTCGCAATGGCGGTGCGTCATGGCTGCAGGATGATCTTGCCGAACACGTCGTTGTCCAGCAGCTTCTGCTGGGCTTCGGCGGCGTCGGCGAGCGGGAACACCGAGTCGACCACGACCTGGAACTCGCCGGCACAGAATCGATCCCAGACCGGTCCGAATTCGTCGGGCCGGTAGGGGTCTGATCCGAGGATCCGGATACCGGAGTGGAACAGGTAGCCGAGCGACGGGATCGTCGCCTCGTCGCCCGACGAGTTACCGCAGTTGACCAACCGGCCGCGGATGCCGAGCGCGAACAACGACGGCCCGAACAGGGCCGCTCCGACGTGGTCGAACACCATGGCGACACCGTTGCCGCCGGTCAGCTCGCGGGCCCATCCGGCGACGTCGCCGGTCCGGTTGTTGAGCGATGCGGTGGCACCGAGCTCGAGTGCCCGTTCGCACTTCTCGTCGGTGCCCGCGGTGGCGTACACCGTCGCGCCGGCTGCGACCGCGAGTTGGATCGCAGCGGTCGACACGCCCGAGCCCGCAGCGTGGATCAACACGGTCTCGCCGGCTGCGAGGCCACCCACGTCGAACAGGGCGTGGGCAGCGGTCAGGAAGCACGTGGGAAACGACGCCGCGTGCTCGAACGACATGTCGTCGGGGATCGGGAACACGTGTGACGCGGGCACGAGGCAGCGTTCGGCGTAGCCACCGTCGACGTTCGCGCCGATGATGCCCAGCTCACCGAAGAGGTCGCCCATGCCGCCGAGTTTCGACCGGTCGTCGACGCCGGCGAGGGACGGGTCGCCCACGACGCGGTCGCCGATCGAGACGCCCGACACGTCGGCGCCGACCGCCGACACGGTGCCGGCCACGTCCATGCCGGCGATGTGCGGCAGCCGGAAGCCCGGCATCTGGTACCAGCCGTTGCGCTGCACGACGTCGAGCCGGTTGAGCGCCGTGGCCGCCACGTCGACCACCACGTCGACGGGACCGGGCTCGGGATCAGGCACACCGACGTACTCGAGCACCTCCGGTCCGCCCGGCTGCTGGTATCGCACTGCCTTCATCGGGGTCTCCTCCGTCGTGACGCGTCGAGATCTGGTGGCGTCCATCCGGCGTCGTCGTGGTTCAGGTTGCGTCCGGGCGCAACGACCTCGTCGATCGCGTCGAGCGTCGCTGCGTCGAGCCGGAGCTCGGCGGCACCGAGCAGGTCGTGCAGCTGGTCGATCGTGCGCGGCCCGATCAGCGCTGCGGTCACCGCCGGATGCTCGACGACCCAGGCCAGGGCGAGGTGGGTGAGACTGACCCCGGCGTCGTCCGCGATCGCCGCCAGCCGTTCGGCGGCGTCGAACTTCGCCTCGTTCCCGACGTCGAAGTGGTCGGGGTTGGTGTCGGCACGGCTTCCGGGCGGGGCCGACTCACCACGGCGGTACTTGCCCGTCAGCCACCCTCCAGCGAGCGGACTCCAGACGAGCACGCCCATGCCGTATCGGCGTGCGGTCGGCAGCACCGAGTTCTCGACGCCGCGGCTGAAGATCGAGTACGGGGGTTGTTCGGTGTGCGGCCCGACGAGACCGCGGCGATCGGCGGCCCAGTGGGCCTCGACGAGCTGCTCGGCCGGGAACGTCGAGGTCCCCCAGGCACGGATCTTGCCGGCGGTCACGAGGTCGTTCAGTGCGGCGACCGTCTCGTCGATCGCCGTGTCGGGGTCGGGCCGGTGCACCTGGTACAGGTCGACATGGTCGACCCCGAGCCGGCGCAGGCTGTCGTCGATCGCGGCCATGATCCACCGCCGCGAGTTGCCGCGCCGGTTCGGGTCGTCGTGTTCGCCGACGGGATGGTGGAACTTGGTGCACAGCACGATGTCGTCGCGCCTCGACGCGATCGCCTCCCCGACGATCTGCTCGTTCTCGCCCGCCGCGTACATGTCGGCGGTGTCGACGAGATTGACGCCGGCGTCGAGTGCCTCGTTGATGATCCGGCGACACTCGTCCCGATCGGTGTTGCCCCACGCGCCGAGCACCATCGTGCCCAACCCGAAACGGCTCACCTGCAGACCTGAACGGCCGAGAACCCTGTGCTCCATCGCCTACTCCGACCTTTCCATGTCGACCTGGATCATTTGAGCCCGCGGACGAACGGCTGTGCCAGGGCGGCCGGCGGCCGGACGCGCTTGGCGAAGATCGCCATCGCGAAGATCGTCACCAGGAACGGCAGGGCCTGGAGGAGTTCGCTGTTGAGTTCATAGCCGAGGCCCTGGATCGACAGACGGAACGACAACGCGCCGGCGAACAGGATGCAACCGGCGACGGTGCCGCGCAGGGTCCATCCCCCGAAGATCACCGCTGCGATGGCGATGAAGCCCCGGCCACCGACGATGCTCTCGTTGAAGTCGCCGATCTGCACGAACACCAGGAACGCACCTCCGAGTCCGGACGTGAGGCCGGCGTAGTAGATGGCCTGTCGGCGACGACGGTTCACGTCGATGCCCGACACGTCGGCCGACTGCGGATCCTCGCCCGAGGCACGCACTTCGAGGCCCCACCGGGTCCGGAAGGTCAACCACCAGGAGATCGGCACCACCAGGTACAACAGGTAGAACGGCCATCGCTGACCGAACAGAGCTTGGCCGATCAAGGGCAGATCGGCGAGCAGCGGGATCTCCCACACGCCCGCCGACACGGCCGACGGTTCGATCTCGCGATCGAGGAAACCGGCGAGGCCCAGGACCAGGATGTTCAGGGTCAGGCCGACGACGAACTGGTCGGCTGCGAGCCGATGACTCATCTCCGCTTGGACCCCGGCGACGATCATGCCGCCGAGCGCGCCCGTGATCATCGCCAAGGGGACGGAGTCGGTCAGGTCGAAGCCGATCGCCCCGGTGAACGCACCCGACAGCAGCATCGCCTCGACCGAGATGTTGATCGTGCCGGCACGCTCGGCGATCCACTCGCCGGACGCCGCGAACAGCAGCAGACCGGCGAACAGCGCACCGTTCAGGTATGTCGAGTCGCTGGTGAAGATGTCCCAGACCGCGTCGAGGAAACCCATGGCTACGTCCTCGCCGCGCTGGCGGCGCGGGCACGTCGGCGGTCACGAACGAACATCAGCGCCGGGGGCACGAGGAGCGCCAGCACCAGGAGCCCCTGGATCACGTCGGTGATGCGGCCTTCGACACCGGTGCTGCCGACGAAGCCGGACCCCGTGCGGAGCGCACCGAACACGACCGCGACGGGGATCGCCGCGATCGCCTTCTCCCGGGCGACGAGGGCGACCAGCAGGCCGGTCCAGCCGATGCTGGCGGAGAAGCCTGGCACGAGTCTGAAGTTGCCGAACTGGAATCCGCCGCCGGCGAACATCACGGCACCGGCCAGGCCGGCGAATGCTCCGCCGATGATCAACGCCATCATGCCGTACCCCTGTTCCGAGACCCCGGCGCGTCGAGCGGCGCGAGGGTTGCGTCCGAGCATCCGGAGTCTGAACCCCCAGACGGTGTGAGAGATGACGAATGCGATGGCAACGGCGAGTGCGATCGCGATGAAGACCGCGAACGGGACCTCGTTGCCGAACAGCGAGAGGTTCGGCAGACGGTTGTCCTCGGCGAGCTGCTCGCTCACCTGGTTGCGGTTGCCGCGGCTCGCCTCGGGGGCGAGCAACAACGACTGATTCTTCAGCCCGTAGGCCACCGCTTGCGACGCGACCGTGACGAGCAGCAGCGTCGAGAGCACCTCGGGCACGCCACGCCGGAATCGCAGGAGACCGGCGATGCCCGCCCACACGGCTCCGCCGAGCGCGCCCGCCAGCAGGATGACCACCAGATTGAGCGGACCCGGCCCGCCGACGCGAAAGCCGAAGAAGACGGCGAACGCCACACCGATGAGCAGCTGGCCCTCCTGACCGATGTTGACGAGTCCCGCCCGCGCCGACACGATCGTGCCGAGCGCGACGAGCAACATCGGTGCCGCGGCCCCGAGGGTCTGACCCCACCGGGCGGGACCGCGGAAGCTGCCGTCGACGAGTGCGTCGAGGACGGGCCGCCAACTGCCACCCGTGGCTTCGACGAGCACGGCCGAGAGCAGGAGCGCACACGCGATGCTGCCGACGTAGAGCGCGATCAGTTCGCGGACGCGTAAGTTCATGCGGCTGCACCTCCCATCAACAGACCGAGGCGATCGAGGTCGACCTCGGCCCGGGTCATCTCGCCGACGATCGTCCCGCCGGACATCACCACGATCCGGTCGGAGAGGTCGAGGATCTCCTCGAGTTCGCTCGAGATGAGCAACACCCCGACGCCGGCGTCCGCGGCGGCCCGCAGTTGGTGGGTCATGTACTCGATCGCGCCGACGTCGAGTCCTCTGGTGGGCTGCGCCGCGACCAGGACCCGAGGGGTGTGTGACAGCTCACGGGCCAGGACGACGCGTTGCTGATTGCCGCCGGACAGCGTCCAGAGCGGCGCGTCGGGGCCTGCGCACTGGATACCGAACTGTTCGATCAGCTGTTCGGCTCGCCGGCGGAGGCGGTCGGCGCTGATCACCCCCCGGTCGGCGACGTCACCCGGGCGCACCATGACGAGGTTCTCGGCGACCGTCATGTCGAGCACGACACCGGAATCGTGACGATCCTCGGGGATCACGGCGATACCCGCTGCAGCCATCGCACCGGGGCGCCGGCTCGACACGTGGAGACCGTCGACGAGCACCTCGCCGGCGGTGACGGGCACCAGGCTGGAGAGCAGGTCGCCGAGAGGGCGCTGCCCGTTGCCTTCGACACCGGCGATCTCGCCGGCGGCGACGTGCAGTGACAGGTTCGAGAGCAGCGTGACGCCCCGCCCGCCGCCCGCGATCACATTGCGCAGCTCGAGCACCGGTGTCGGCGCCGGCTCACCGGAGTTCGCTCTGCCGGGGATCGTGGATGCTGTCGTAGCAGCCGTTGCCGCCGCGACCGCGTCGTCGTCGGTCGGTGGTAGGTCGACGAGACCTAGTGCTGCCCGCTCGGAGCGCAGCGAGACGTCGCGCCCGACCATCCCGCGTGCGAGCGTGGCGACGTCGGTGTCCGCCGTCGTCAACCGATCGACCACCCGGCCCTGTCGCATGATCGTGACGTGATCGGTCGCGGCCATCACCTCGTCGAGCTTGTGGCTGACGAGTACCACGGCGCGGCCCTCCGCGGCCACGACGTCGCGGAACGATTCGAACAACTGAGCCGACTCCTCGGGCGTCAGCACCGAGGTGGGCTCGTCGAAGATGACGATGCTCGGATCACGCCGGAGGCACTTGACGATCTCGACTCGTTGGCGCAGGCCGGCGGTGAGATCGCCGACCCTGGCGTCGGGATCGATCGTGAGGCCGTAGTGCTCCCCGATCTCTCCGATCCGGTCGCGCACCGCGGCCGGACGCATGGCGCCCGACTCACCGAGCGCGACGTTCTCCCACACGGTGAGGGCGTCGACCAGGCTGAAGTGCTGGTGGACCATGCCGATCCCGAGCGCTGCGGCCGCCTGGGGATCGTGGATCGTGACAGGTCGGCCGTCGATCGAGATCGAACCACCGTCGGGCAATACCAGCCCGATCAGGATCTTCATCAGGGTCGACTTGCCCGCGCCGTTCTCGCCCAGGATGCCGTGGACGTGCCCACGCCGCAGCGTGAGCGCGACGTCGTCACACGCGACGACGCGCCCG
>CAXBAZ010000089.1:0-9488 GCA_963973395.1 uncultured Acidimicrobiaceae bacterium | reverse complement strand
CGCTCCGAGCAGCTGGAGGGCGTCGGGGATGCCCAGCGCCTCGCGAAGTTCGGCCTCGCCGCGGAACACCCCGAAGAACAGCGCGCCGAGTCCGGCGTCCTCCGCCGCGAGCAGCAGCGCCATCACGGCCATCGACGCGTCGATCGTCCAGTACGGCACCGGCCACGCATCGGCGCCCGTCCCGAGCCCGGTCGCTGCCTTGTCGGGCTCGGCGTACCGGTCGACGTACGCCTGCGGATCGGCGAGCGGCAGCAGGATCACGGGAGCGGCGGGGAGGTGCTGCCACCGGAACGTCTCCCGTCTGGTCGTCGGCAACGTGATGTCCCAGAAGATCGAGGTCTCGTCGCCGGTCAGCGCGACGACGTGCCAGCCCTGCGCCTTGCCGGCGCTCGGAGCTCGGCTCGCGAGGTCGACCAGGTGATCGACCAGACCGTCGGGGAGCGGATCGGGCCGGAACGCCCGCGTCATCCGCCGCCCCCGCACCACCTGCTCGAAGGTCCCCGCCATCGCTCACTCACCCCACCGCACGGCACTGGTGCGATCTTCGGTCCTGAGACGGGATCGAGTGTGGGGAGCGCAAGGCGCGACGAGCCCTCTCGATCTGGTGATCGAGAGCGGCGAGGCGCAACGCAGCGATCGCCGCACTCGGCCCGTCTCAGCGCTTGCCGAGTTTGACGAGATCTTCCGCCATGGTCCAGCCGTACGCGATCATCACGTCGGACGTCTTCGGCGTGACCGCCGAGAACATCGCCACGACGTCGGCGTCGAGCTTCTCCGGCTTGGTCGACTCGAAGTCGAGGAACCCGGACTGGCCGTTGGAGGCGATGAAGGTCTTGGCGTCGTACTTGCTGTCGACACCGAAGCGCTTGGCGAGCCGGCGCCCCCAGGCGCGCTCCTCGCCGACCGCCTGGGTGCCGGGCGAGGGGGTGACCTCGTCGAGCTTGTCGAACGCTTCGAGTCCGTCGGCGGAGACGAACCGCGAACCGACGACGACGTCTTCGTCGGGGAATGCCATGAGCGCCCGGTGGTAGGCCTCACCCATCAGCCCCCGCATGACGGTGTCACGCTTGGAGTGGCGTCGCACGCTCAACATGCCGATCAGCACGCAGGGTGTGCCGCCGATCCGTTCGAGCGTCGAGAACATGAAGCCGTGCAGCTTGTCGTCGACCCGAGCGATGGTGGCGAGCACCCAGTCTTCCTTGGCCTTCGAGATCGCCCCGATGTCGAAGGCCCCCTCGATCGAACCCATTTCGTCGAGATCGGCATCGGTCAGTGAACTGGCGTCATTCGTCGTGACTTCGAGCGGCATTGGTCCTCAGCTCCCGGAACTTCTGGAGCCTCCATTGTGCCACTGATTCGTGGGGGTTTCACAAACGGCGGCGAATCGCCGACACGAGGCGCCAGATCGCCCATCCGGCGGCGAGGCGCCCGGCCGTGCGGATCACAGCACCACGGCGTCGTGGCCGAACGCCATCCGGAGTTCGCCGACGGCGCGGTCGATGTCGACGCGGAACTCGTCGGCCAGCCGGAGGAGTTTGCCCTGCCCGATGTCGATCTGGACGATGGAGTCGCCGGGGTGGTCGCGCAGGATCCGCTTGAGGCGCTGGATCTTGAGTTCGTCGAGGCTGGTGCTCGGCAGCATCAGGCGGAGCGGGGGTGCCGGGCCGTCGGTCAGCCCTGCGAGCACGTCGATCTGCTGGGCGATCAGACCGAACCGGGATTCGTCGCGCTTGTCGAGCCGCCCCTTCACCGTGACGATCACGTCGTCCTCGAGCTTGTGCCCCTGTTCGAGCAGCGTCCGCGGGAACACGGTGACCTCGATCGTGGCCTCGAGATCCTCGAGCACGAAGACGGCCATCTGGTCACCCTTCTTGGTGAACTTGCGGGCCCACCTTGACCGCGGCGCCGTCCTCCATCTCGGGCAGGTCGAGCAGTGGATGGTCGACCTTGCGTCGGAGCGCGGCCTCGACGCCGAACAGTGGGTGGTCCGACACGTACAGACCGAGCATGTCCTTCTCGGCCTTGAGCTTGTCGCCCTTGTCGAACTCGATGTCGGGGATCGGGATCCGCTCGCTGAATCCGGCGTCTTCGTCCGCCGCCTCTCCGTCGCCCCAGTCGCCGAACAGGCTCATCACGCCACGATCGCGTTCGCGGCGACGGTCGATCGTGCCGTCGAGGATCTGCTCGAACGAGGCGAGCAGCCCGCGACGCGGGAGACCCAGCCGGTCGAACGCACCGGCCTTGATCAGCGACTCGACCGTGCGCTTGTTCAGCACCGGCTCGGGCACCCGTTCGGCGAAGTCGTAGAACGACTCGAATTCGCCGTTCGCGTCACGCTCGGCGAGCAGCTGGGCGACGAGCCCCTCCCCCACGTTGCGCACCGCCGAGAGGCCGAACGTGATCGCACCTGGACTGCCGACCGCGAGCGACACGTCGTCGGGCACGTTGCGGGCCTCGATCGCGTCGAAGTTGGTGACCGAGCGGTTGATGTCGGGGGTGAGCACCTTGATGCCCGCCGACCGGCAGTCGCTCAGGTAGACCGCTGCCTTGTCGAGATTGTTCTTGACGCTCGAGAGCAGACACGCGAAGTACTCGACCGGGTAGTGCGCCTTCAGGTACGCCGTCTGATAGGTGATCAGGCCGTAGCCGAAGCTGTGACTCTTCGCGAACGCATAGTCGGCGAACTTCTCGATGATGTCGAACAGCTGCTTGCCCAGCTCCGGGCCGTAGCCGGTGCGCTCGACCCCCGCCTCGAACGAGTCCCGCTCCTTCGCCATCATCTCGCGGATCTTCTTGCCGCAGTTGTGGACCAGGAAGTCCTCGGCGATCGCGTATGGCCGCCGTTCGCCATCTGGAAGTCGAAGCATTCCTTCTCACCGACGTACTCGATCGACACGACGGTGTCCCACAACAGATCGCCGGCGCGGAGGTCGTCGAGCCGCTCGGAGTACAGCAACCCGTCGAGCGTCTGACGGTGCACCAACCTGGTCGCGAGCAGCCCCCCGCCGTCGATGCCGAGGTCTCGCTTCGACCGACCGGTCGCCACGCACCGACGCTCGAGCTCACCCCTGATGAGCGATGTCGGGATGCCGATCGTCGTCGCACTCGCGCCGGTTGTCGCCTCCCACTCGTGGAGCCAGCGGCGCACCTTGGCGTACTTGATGCCGGTGAGGTGCGGCTCGACGACACCGGCGAACCGTTTGGCCATGCCCTTGTCGGAGATCGACAGCGTGTAGTGGCGGCCATGCTCGGGCAGATCGCGATGGTGGATGTTGCTGACGACACCGAACCGCAGGAGCATGCGCTTGAGGGCGGCAACGACCTCGTGACTCTTGGAACCGAAGTGTGCGCCGGTCCGGTCGGCCCAGCCGTCGGCGCAGAAGTACACGCCGATGAAGCGCTCGACGGCGGAGGTCGGGGCGTTCACGAACCGATCTGGTACGACCTTCGACTCGGCGGTGCCGAACGAACCGAGGATCGGGCCGAGCGTCCGGAGCTCTGCCCGGGTGAGCCGGAGTTGCGTGACACCGTGGTGCCCCGTCCATTCCCGCGTGTGTACTCGACCGAAATGCTGCTCGTAGGCTCGGCGGAACGCGTCGAGCAGCTCGGGATCGGTGTTCGAGAAGTGCGCTGAGCGATGCGGGCCGTCGGGATCGGGCGTGTAGCCCTCGGAGATGAGCAGCGCTGCCAGATCGATCTCCGCGGCGGTGACCTTGCGGCCGCCTTCGGTGCTGGTGCGTCCGGCCACGCCGACGAGGTCGCCGGGCGCCAGCGCGGCCAGGCTCACCCAATCGCCTTCCAGCAGGAACTTGTGGTCCTCGGTGGCCTCGATCGTGTGACCGGTCGAGGTGGTGAGGCGCCAGACGTCTTTGACCCCGACCGACCAGATGTCGTCGACGGCCTCGTGCCTGATGTTCGAGGTCGTGGTGTCGATCGTCTGGATCCGCCGATCGGACAGCGCCATCACTCGTTCGATCGGAACATAGCCGCGTGTCTTCGTGAGCAACCGGGTGCCTGCCGGGAGGCACGCCTTACGGAGGTTGTCGGCTTCCGCGAGCGAGTAGCCGGCGAACTTCTGCGCGACCCGCATCACGGACTCCTGGTAGATCATCAGGCCGTATGTGTCGTCGAGCACCTCCTGCGCGTCGTCGTGGAAGTACTCGACCGGCTTGCGGCCGTTCTTCCGGTCGGCGAAGTCGTAGTGCATGTTGGCGCTCATCGGACCGGGTCGATAGAGCGCGATGAGCGCGGCGACGTCGTTGAACGACGTCGGCATGAGCGCCCGGAGCAGCTGGCGCATCGGCGGGGATTCCAGCTGGAACACGCCCAGGGTGTCGCCGCGGCCGAGCAGTTCGAAGGTCGTGCGGTCGTCGAGCGGCGCGGTGTCGATGTCGAAGTCGGGGTCGCGATTCGCCCGGATCATCGCCTGCGTGTCGGTGATCACGTCGAGGTTGCGCAGACCGAGGAAGTCCATCTTGAGCAGCCCGAGCTCTTCGACGCCGTGCATCTCGTACTGCGTCACGATCGGCGCCTCGTCGGGATCCTGCCCCGACTCGGGCTTGCGCTGGATCGGCAGGTAGTGGGTGACCGGCTCTTTGGTGATCACCACGGCCGCGGCGTGGATGCCGTCGGAACGCTTCAACCCCTCGAGTCCCTTCGCGACGTCGACGACTTTCTTGATGTCGGGATCGGTGTCGTACATGGCGCGCAGGTCCTGGGCCGCCTTGTACCCGTCGGCGTACTTCTCGTTCTGCTCGAAGCAGTACTTGAGCGGGGTGTCGCGGCCCATCACGAGCGGCGGCATCGCCTTGGCGACCTTGTCGCCGACCCCGTACGGGTAGCCGAGCACGCGCGCCGCGTCGCGCACCGCGTTGCGGGCCTTGATCGTGCCGAAGGTGATGATCTGAGCGACGTGGTCGCGCCCGTAGGTGTCGGAGGCGTACCGGATCATCTGATCGCGGTAGCGGGAGTCGAAGTCCATGTCGATGTCGGGCATCGAGATGCGGCTCGGATTGAGGAACCGCTCGAACAGCAGGTCGTACTTGATCGGATCGAGATCGGTGATCCAGAGGCAGTAGGCGACTGCGCAGCCCGCGGCCGACCCACGGCCGGGGCCGACCCTGATGCCGCTGTCGCGGGCGTACTTGATCAGGTCCCAGGTGATGAGGAAGTACGACGCGAAGCCCATGTCGTTGATGACCTTGAGCTCGTACGACACCCGCTCGATCACGCTGTTCGGCAGGTTGTCGCCCCAGCGCCGCTTGGCGCCCTCCCAGGTGAGGTGCTCGAGGTACTGCGCGTCGCTCGTGAAGCCTTCGGGGAGCGGGAAGTCGGGCAGCAACGCGTCGCCGAACTCGATCTCGAGGTCGGCGCGTTCGGCGATCCAGAGACTGTTGTCGCACGCTTCGGGCAGCTCGCGGAAGAGATACCGCATCTCCTGCGCGGTCTTGAGATAGTGCTCGTGGCCCTCGAACTTGAACCGCTTCGGATCGGAGATCAGCGCGCCGGTCTGCACGCACAGGAGCGCGTCGTGCGCCTCGTGGTCTTCGCGATGGGTGTAGTGGCTGTCGTTGGTGGCCAGCAGCGGTGCGCCGATCTTCTTGGCGATCTCGACGAGCTTCGGGTTCGTCTCGAGCTGGGCGGCGATGCCGTGGTCCTGCAACTCGACGAACAGGTTGTCCTTCCCGAAGATGTCCTGCAGGCGGGCCGCCTTCTCGAGCGCGCCCTGGTCGTCGCCGTTGAGCATCGACTGGAGCACCTGGCCGCCCAGGCAGCCGGTGGTGGCGATCAGGCCCTTGGAGTACCGCTCGATCAGCTCCCAGTCGATTCGCGGTTTGTAGTAGTAGCCCTCGAGGAACGCCAGGCTCGACAGCTGGATCAGGTTGCGGTAGCCGACGTCGTTCTCGGCCAGGAGCGTCAGGTGGTAATAGAGCTTCTTGCCGCCCTCGGTGTCACCGCCCGAGTCGTCGACACGACCACGTCGCGTCGGCCGCTCGGATCGGTGGTCGTGGGCCATGTAGGCCTCGGTGCCGATGATCGGCTTGATGCCCTGCTTGCGGCACTCCTTGTAGAACTCGAGCGTGCCGTACATGTTGCCGTGATCGGTCATCCCGATCGCCGGCTGACCGTCGGCGACCGCCTTCGCCACCATCTCGTCGAGGCGCGCCGCGCCGTCGAGCATCGAGAATTCGGTGTGGACGTGGAGGTGGGTGAAGGAGTCGGAGGACACTGGTTCAGGCGGTGGGAATCACAAAGACGTGATTCGCGAAGCTACCACGCGCGATCGGTGCCCGCTCCGGCCGTCGAGCCCGCTCGACGCAGCTGCGGACCGATCGTCAGAGGTACGTGCCGGGGCGCTCGCCGTCCGGCCGCATCTGCCCGGGCATGCCCTGCGGTTGGGTACCCGGCGGCAGCTGACGCATCTGTTCGAGCTGCTGGCGAGCTGCCAGCTGCTGCGCGAACAACGTGGCCTGGATGCCGTGGAACAGACCCTCCAGCCAGCCCACGAGCTGAGCCTGGGCGACGCGGAGCTCGCTCTCGCTCGGCACGACGTCCTCGTCGAACGGCAGCGTCAACATCTGGAGTTCTTCCTGCAGGTCGGGCGAGAGGGCGCCGGACAATTCGACCACCGAGCGCTCGTAGACCTCGGCGAGCCGCTCGCGGCTCGCCTGGTCGAGCGGGGCTTGGCGCACCTCTTCGAGCAGTTGCTTCACCATCGACCCGATCCGCATCACCTTCGCGGGCTCGGTCACCGAGTTGGTGTCGGACTCCTCGACGGGTTGATCGTCGGCGTCCGGTTCGACCAGCTCACCGTGCTCCACGCCGTCGCCCGTGTCGGGATCGACGCCGTCGGGGGCGTCGTCGGTTGTATCGGTGTCGCTCACGGGGGTGTCGGTCATCATGCTCCTCGGTGGTTGTAACCGGCTCGTCAACGAGGCATTCCCGCCAACAGCGGAACGTACACTTCCGCCGACGTCATCGAGCCGTGCCGGCACACGAGTTCGAAGGGCCCTCCGTCGGCGGGGTCGTAGTAGCTGACGTCGTCGCGAGCGACGATCGCCACCTCTCCGAGCCGCTGGGCGACCTGCGGCGCCACGGTCGGACCGAACCAGCCGTCGTCGATCAGCTGCTCACGCGAACGCACCCAGCCCGTGTCACCGAACTCCTCGATCGCAGCTGCCAACAGGTCGTCGGTCGCGCCGCGGTGGGCGTGCAGCCAGCGGAACCGGCCTTCGCCCGACTGCTGGCTCACGTGCGTCAGGAGGTCGGCCGTGGGCGTGACGATGTTGTCGCCGACCTGCACCTGCCCGTGGTCGGCCGTGACGAGGAGTGCGGCTCCGGGAGGCAACGCCTCCAACAGGTCGGCCACGAGTCGGTCGGCGGTCCGGAGCTCGGCGTCGTAGTAGGGCCCGAATCCGCGCTCGTGGGCGATCTTGTCGATGCCGGCGTAATAGGCGTACACGAAGCGCTCGCCGGCCGCGAGCTGCTCGGCGACGAGGACCGACATCGACGACGGAGCGCGATAGCCGACCGAGCGACCGCCGCGGAGGTGGGCCTCGGTGAACGCCGAGTCGGCCAGTTCGGTCGGACTCACGATCGGTACGGTCTCGCCGAGGAACGCGGGGAACCGCTGGATGTCCCGCGGCACATTGGAACGGCGGCGGTTCTCGCCGTCGACCGCCCAGCGCAGCACGTTCATCACCTCGCCACCGATCACGACGCGGTAGCCGATCAGGCCGTGCTCGCCCGGCGTGAGCCCGGTCGCGATCGAGCTCAGCGCGGTCGCAGTGGTCGTCGGCGCCACGGTCATGATCCGAACGCCATCGAGCGATGACAGGGTCGGGGCGATCGACGCATGGTCGTGGAGCTGGTCCCACCCCAAGCCGTCGAGCACCAGCAGCACGACCTGGTTCGCGTCGGCGATCGCGGCGGGCATCCAACTCGGCAGGGACGTGCTCCAGGATTGCGGCCCGAGCAGCGCGGGGATGATGCCGCGCACGTTCGCGCCGCCGTAGTCGGGCACGATGGGCTGGTCGTCGATCTCGGTCACGCGCGCCCAGTCCACCACCTTCGGAGGGCCGAGGCCAAGCGCGACGGGCCCGACCCCCTACGCTGGGCTCGTGCGAGTGTCCACCCGAGGCGATTACGCGTGTCGAGCCCTGCTGTCGCTGGCGCTCCGCGAGAGCGAGACCGGCCCGACTTCGGTGCGTGACATCGCCGAGCGTACGGGTCTGCCGCAGCCGTATCTCGAGCAGATCCTGCTGGCGCTCAAGGGTGCCGGTCTGGTCCGGTCGAAGCGTGGTGTCGGCGGCGGCTACGTCCTGGCTCGGCCGCCCGCGGAGATCAGGCTCTCCGAGATCCTCTCTGCCGTCGACGGTCCGATCACGCTTGGCGACTTCGGCCAGCCGCACCAGGACGGTGCGTGCGACCACGAGGGCCAGTGTGTCCTGCTCGCCATCTGGAACCAGGCCGGCGAGGTCATGCGCCGCCATCTCGACGGGTTCACGCTCGCCTCGATCGCCGATGTCGCCCGCGGCGACGCCCCGTGGCCGGCCGCCACCCTCGAGCGTTGAGCGTCCGCGACGCCTGATCGTCAGCCGTCGGGATCGACACGGCGCAGCGTGCCGAGTCGTGCGGCGAGGTCGGGCGCCAGCTCGCTGCGGTACGTCACCCGCTCGTGTGAGGCGGGATGGACGAACGACAACTCGGCCGCGTGGAGGAAGGGACGCTCGACCTGGAGCTTGGGGCGCCGCTGACCGTATGTCGGGTCGCCCACGAGCGGATGGTTGATCGAGCTCAGGTGCACCCGGATCTGGTGGGTGCGACCGGTCTCGAGCCGGCACTCGAGGAGGGCCAGCTCGGCGGGGCTGTCGAAACGTTCCAGCACGCGGTACTCCGTGCGGGCCCACCGTCCGTCGGCGACGACCGCCATGCGGAGCGGATCGCGCCGGGAACGGCCGATCGGTGCGTCGATGACACCGTGGGGAGCATCGGGATGCCCCCAGACCAATGCGAGGTACGCCCGGGTCGCGGAGTGGTCGACGAACTGGTCGATCAGCGCGTCGGCGGCATCCTGGGTCCGGGCCACGACCAGCAGTCCCGAGCTGCCGGCGTCGAGTCGGTGCACGATGCCGGGCCGGATCCGCTCGCCGACGTCGACGATCTCCGGATATCGGGCGAGCAGCCCGTTCACCAGCGTGCCGGTGTCGTTGCCGGCCCCGGGGTGGACGACGAGCCCGGCGGGTTTGTCGATGACGACGATCGCGTCGTCCTCGTACACGACGCCGAAGTCGACGGTGTCGTCGGGCTGCGGTGGCCGGTCGACCGGCACGGCGTCGGGGTCGACGGTGACGACCTGCCCTTCGACCAGCCGGATCTTGCCCGACGCCTGCGTCTCGCCGTCGACGACCGCACCGCCCGCGCCGATGACGGCGGTTGCGACCGATCGGCTGACGTCGAGGAGCAACGCAACGATGCGATCGAGCCGC
>CAXBAZ010000088.1:0-9513 GCA_963973395.1 uncultured Acidimicrobiaceae bacterium | reverse complement strand
GACGACCGACCGAACCGACGACCGACCCCATGGCCAACACGTACACCCCTCCCGTCCAGTCACTGATCGACGAACTCGGTCGCCTCCCCGGCATCGGACCCAAGTCGGCGCAACGGATCGCGTTCCACCTGTTGAAGATCCCCGCCGACGACGCCAACCGGCTCGCTCATGCGATCCGCGAGGCGAAGGACAAGGTGCGGTTCTGTGAGCGGTGCTTCAACGTGTCCGACAACGAGCTGTGTTCGTTCTGCAGCGACGATCGCCGCGACTCGTCGATCATCTGTGTCGTCGAGGAGTCGCGCGACATCGTGTCGGTCGAACGTACCGGCGAGTTCAACGGCCGGTACCACGTACTGCTCGGCGCGATGAGCCCACTCGAGGGAATCGGACCCGAGCAACTCAAGATCCGCGAGCTGCTCGATCGACTCGGCCCCGAGGGGGTCGAGGAGATCATCGTCTGCACCAACCCCAACACCGAGGGCGAGGTCACGGCGATGTACCTCGCCCGGATGCTCAAGCCGCTGGGGTTGAAGGTCACCCGCCTGGCGTCGGGCCTACCGGTCGGCGGCGATCTCGAGTACGCCGACGAGCTGACCCTCGGCCGGGCCCTCGAAGGCCGCCGAGCGATCGACTGACCGGGGCCGCACGCAGGGCGTCCGACGCCGTTCGTGCGACGGCCGCCCGGACGCGAATGAGGCGCCATGCCTGCCGAGTCGGTAGCGGGCGGACGGGCCGACTCGAATGACATGACGCCTCACTCGTATGTGTCAGTTACGTTACGAAAACGAACCTCAGGGATCAACATCGTGCGTGCAAAGTTCCCGTCAACACGCGAGGTTCACCCATTCGGGTGAACGGGCCGTCCAGGCCCGTTCAGAGCGAACGGACGATGATCGCATCGCCCTGCCCACCGCCGCCGCACAGCGCTGCGGCGCCGATGCCGCCACCCCGCCGGCGGAGTTCGTGCAGCAGGGTCAGCGCGAGCCGGTTGCCGCTCATGCCGATCGGATGTCCGAGGGCGATCGCGCCACCATTGACGTTCACCCGGTCGAGCTCGATCCCGAGCTGGCGGGCCGATGCGATGCCGACTGCGGCGAACGCTTCGTTGAGCTCGAACACGTCGATGTCCGACACCGACAGGTCGGTCTTCGACAGCGCCTTCTCGATCGCGTTCGCGGGCTGCCAGTTGAGCGAGGCGTTGTCCGGCCCGGCCACCATGCCGTAGCTGACGATCTCGCCGAGCGGTGCCACGCCCGTCGCTTCTGCTGCGGCCGCCGACATCACGACCACCGCCGATGCACCGTCGCTCAGCTGCGACGCGTTGCCCGCTGTGATCGAGCCGTCAGGATCGAACGCCGGGCGCAGCCCGCCGAGGCTCTCGGCCGTGGTGCCCGGCCGAACTCCCTCGTCGTGTTCGACGAGCACCGGATCACCCTTGCGCTGCGGGATCGACACGGGCACGATCTCGTCCGCGAGCACACCGTCCTTCGTGGCGGTCGCCGCACGTTCGTGCGACATCGCGGAGACCTCGTCCATCTCGGCCCGGCTGATCGAGTCGCCGGTGTAGCGGTCGGTACCGAGTCCCATCAAGCAGTCGTCGAACGAACACCACAGGCCGTCGGCGATGATCGAGTCCTCGAGCTGTGTGTGGCCGTAGCGGAACCCACCCCGAGCCCCTTGGGCGAGATACGGCGCGTTGGTCATCGACTCCATGCCGCCGGCGACCACGATGTCGGCGTCGCCCGACTGGATCATCTGGTGGGCCTGGTAGATCGCGTTGAGCCCCGAGAGGCACACCTTGTTGACGTTGACCGACGGCACCCGCATGGGAATGCCGGCCTTGCTCGCGGCCTGTCGCGCCGGCACCTGACCCTGGCCGGCCATGAGCACCTGACCCATGATCACGTGCTCGACCTGGTCGGGCGAGACGCCGGCCCGCTGCAACGCCTCGGCGATCGCGACACCACCGAGTTCGGCCGCCGACAACGAGGCGAGGGCACCCGACATCTTCCCGATCGGAGTGCGGGCACCGGCAACGATCACGGATCCAGTCATGCCGAAACGCTACCGCGTCGCCCGGCCGTGTCGCGAGCCTGAGCACCCCCCGAACGGAGCGAACCAGCGAACGGAGCGAACCTGGTTCGCTCCGTTCGCCAGCGGGCCACGGAACTGCGACACGGTTGGCCGACTGATCGTGCTGGCGGTCGTGTGCCAAGGTGGCGCGCATGAACGGCGGGACGAACGACGGGCTCCAGGTGGTCGGGGTACGACACGCGTTCGGCGAGCGCGCCGTGCTCGACGGCGTCGATCTCGACGTGCCGGGCGGACGGGTCGTCGGTCTGCTCGGTCCGAACGGTGCGGGTAAGACCACACTGATGCGGATCGTGTTCGGGGTCATCGACCCGCAGGCCGGCGAGGTCCGATGGCAGGGCCGCCCGGTCACGGCCGACGACCGTCGGCAATGGGGCTACATGCCCCAGGAGCGAGGTCTCTACCGGGAGATGCGCACGCTCGATCATCTCGTCTGGCTGGCGAGGCTGTACGGCATCGACCGCAACGACGCCCAGCGGCGCGCCCATGATCTGCTCGAACGGCTCGGACTCGCCGATCGTGCCGGTGATCCGATCAGCGACCTGTCGGGCGGCATGGCGCAGCGGGTACAGCTCGCGGCGGCGATGGTGCACGGGCCGACCCTGCTCGTGCTCGACGAGCCGTTCGCCGGTCTCGATCCCGTCGCCACCAAGTTCCTCACCGAGGTGATCCGCGAGCACGTCGACGCCGGAGGGCACCTGGTCTTCTCGAGCCACCAACTCGACCTGGTGCAGGATCTCTGCGAGACGATCGTGATGATCCACAGCGGCCGCGTGGTGCTCGAGGGATCGGTGCGCGATCTGCGCGAGGAGGCACCCGACCGCTACCTCCACGTCGATGTCGAGGTCGAACCGGAATGGTTCGACGGCCAGGACGTCGAGGTCACGCGGTCGGCATCGACCGTGAGCCGGGTGCGGCTGGCACCCGGCGCCGATGCCGGTGACGTGCTCGACGTGATTCGGCGCCATCACCGTGTCACCGACTTCGGTGTCGAGGCGCCCACGCTCTCCGAGCTGTTCCTCGCGGCCGCCGGCCCCACCGAGGAGGTGCCGGCATGAGCCGTCGCACCACCTGGCTGGTCATCGAGCGCGAGATCCGCGAGGCCGCACGTCGCAAGGGTGTGTGGGCGCTCGTCGGTCTCGTCCTGCTCGGATCGGCCGCCCTCGTCGTGCTCCCCGAGGTGATCCCCGAGGGCGACGATTCCGCCGACATCGTCCTGGTCGGCGATGACACGATCGCCGTCACCGCCGCGCTCGAGGCCGTCCCCGACCGTGAGATCGAGGTCACGACCGCACCCGACCGAGCCGCGGTCGATCTTGCGATCGAGGAGGGTGACGCCGACCTCGCCGTGCTGTTCCGGAGCGATGACGTCCCCGAGGTGCTGGTCGAGGACGACACCACCGAGCTGGTCGCGATCGTGCGCGAGGTCGTGACCAACCGGGTCGCCGCGACCCGCCTCGCCGAACGCGGGGTGGACGCCGGCGAGGTCTCGGCCGTGTTCGCCGAAGCGGCACCGGAGATCACCCTCGTCGACGCCGCACAGGCCGGCCGCGAAGGTGCCGCCTTCGCGCTCACGATGGTGCTGTACCTGGTGACGGTGATCCTCACCAGTCAGGTCGCGTCGGCCGTGGCGATCGAGAAGTCGAACCGGGTGAGTGAGGTGCTCCTTGCGATCGTGCCACCCCGATCGATGCTGATCGGCAAGGTGGTCGGCGTCGGCTTCATCGGCCTCGTGACGTTCCTGGCCGGGGCACTCCCGATCGTCGTACGGTTCGCACTGGGTGGCGACCTGCCCGAGGGGGTCGGCCAGACGCTCGCCGTGTCCGGCGCATGGTTCCTCGCCGGACTCGTGCTCTACCTCACCCTGGCCGGCTCGCTCGGCGCGCTGGTGGCGCGCCAGGAAGAGGTCGGCGCCGTCGTGACGCCGCTCACGATGCTGTTGGGCTCCGGCTACATCGCAGCCGGGTCGCCGGTCGAGTACGCGGCGTCGATCGTGGTGCTGCTCGTCTCGGTCGTGGTGGTCGGACGCCTCGCCACCGTCGTGTTCCGGCGGGCGATCGTCCGCACGGGTGACCGGATCAAGCTGCGCGACGTGCTCTGAACCGCGGTCGGACCGCGGGGCCCGCCGCTTCGTCCCGACCGGTTACCGCTCGGTAATGTGATCGGGCATGGAGCAGATCCTTGCAGCGATCCAGGCCAACGCGTCCGGCGACGAGATCGCCGCGATCCCGATCCCGGAGTCGTATCGGGCGGCATTCGTGCGGCGCGACGAGACCGAGATGTTCGACGGGGTCGAGTCGGCCGAGAAGGATCCGACCAAGTCGATCCACGTCGACGACGTGCCGACCCCCGACCTCGCACCCGACGAGGTGTACCTCGCGGTGATGGCGAGCGCGATCAACTTCAACACGGTCTGGACGTCGATCTTCGAGCCGCTACCGACGTTCGGGTTCCTCGATCGTCTCGCCCGGGAGTCGGAGATCGCCAAACGCCACTCACAACCGTTCCACGTGATCGGCTCCGACGCATCGGGCGTGGTGCTGCGGGTCGGCGAGGCCGTCCGCAACTGGAAGCCCGGCGACCGGGTCACGGTGCACTGCAATCACGTCGACGATCAGGATCACAGCGCCCACAACGACTCCATGCTCGCCAACAACCAGCGGATCTGGGGGTTCGAGACGAACTACGGCGGTCTCGCCGACCTGTCGGTGGTGAAGGCCAACCAGCTGATGCCGAAGCCGACGCACCTGTCGTGGGAGGAAGCGGCGGTCAACGCGCTGTGCAACTCCACGTCGTACCGGATGCTCGTCGGCGACAACGGCGCCCGGATGAAGCAGGGCGACTCGGTGCTCGTGTGGGGTGCGACGGGCGGCATCGGCGGTTATGCCGTGCAGTACGTGCTCAACGGCGGCGGCACCCCGATCGGCGTCGTCTCCTCGCCCGAGCGGGCCCGGCTGCTGAACGACATGGGGTGCGAGGCCGTGATCGACCGGCGCGCCGAGGGCTACGAGTTCTGGTCCGACGAGCACACGCAGGACGAGAGCGAGTGGCGCCGGTTCGGCACGAAGATCCGGGAGCTGACCGGCGAGGATCCCGACATCGTGTTCGAGCATCCGGGCCGGTCGACGATGGGCGCCTCGGTGTTCGCCGTCAAGCGGGGCGGCACCGTCGTCACGTGTGCCGCCACGTCGGGATACATGGTCGAGTTCGACAATCGCCACTTCTGGATGAAGCTGAAGAAGCTGATCTCGTCGCACTTCGCCAACTACGAAGAGGCCTGGGCCGCCAACCGCCTGATCGACCAGGGTCGGATCCATCCGATCATGAGCGACGTCTACGCACTCGATCGGGTCGGTGAAGCAGCGCTCGCCGTGCACCGCAACCAGGCCGAAGGCAAGCTCGGTGTGCTGTGTCTGTCGCCCGAGGAGGGCCAGGGCATCGACGATCCGGAGA
Organism: uncultured Acidimicrobiaceae bacterium; assembly: GCA_963973395.1. GTDB lineage: Bacteria > Actinomycetota > Acidimicrobiia > Acidimicrobiales > Ilumatobacteraceae > Ilumatobacter. The sequence goes on along the minus strand of CAXBAZ010000088.1, from coordinate 3,969 downwards.
AGCGTGACCGCATCGGCGAGGCGAACATCACCCGTTTCCGCGATACGGCCTGAGGCGCGTCACGACGCGCGCAAGAAGGTTGCCGCAGTGACAACTGTCACTGAATTCTAGGTTCGCCTCGTTTCGACCGCCGGCGATCTGTCTACAGTCCCGGGTGACACCGACCCCACCGATGGGGTCGGACCCGACTCCCGGGGGGACGACGTGCGAACGATCACGTGGCCGTCAGGCCTCGAACGTCCAGCGGTCACGGCAGGCACGACGTGTCGCGTCCGTCCACTCCCCAACACGGTCCGGCCCTGTGAATCCGGGCCCGGCGAATCCGGGCCTGGCGAATCCGACCGGCCGCCCGTCGAGCGAGCCGAGTACGCCGTGTTCCCGGTTCACCACGTCGCCGCATGCTGCGCGATCGGCGCCGTCGCATGGGCGGGCCTGATCGCGGCCGGCCGGATCGCACTCGACGTCGTCGTCCAGTTCGTCTGACGTCGTCCGACGGCCGTCCCATCCGCACGGGTTCGAACCGGCGTCGGTGAAGTGTCGGTGCACGCGGCCCCCTGCGGCGGCTCGGAACCGGGCAGAATAGGGGCATGATCCTCACCGAGATCGACCATGTCGCCATCGCCGTCCGCGACCTCGAGGCGGCCATCGAGTACTACGCCAAGGCGTTCGGTGCCGAGGTGCACCATCGCGAGATCGTCGAGAGCGACGGTGTCGAAGAGGCGCTCGTCAAGGTCGCCGACAGCTACATCCAGCTCACGGCGGCCACCCGTCCCGACTCCCCGATCGCGAAGTCGATCGAGAAGCGCGGCGAGGGCCTGCACCATGTCGGGTACCGCGTCGACGATTGCGCCGCCGCGCTGCAGGCCATGATCGAGGCCGGTGCCACGCCGATCGACACCGCCCCGCGGCCCGGCTCGCGCGGCACGACGGTGGCGTTCGTGCATCCCAAGGGCAGCTTCGGCACCCTCATCGAACTCGTCCAGGAGTGACGCTCCCGCCCGCCGTGACGCGCTCGTGTGCGCCGCACGCCCAACACCGCGACACGCCTCCACCGACACACCACCCAGCCGCTGCCGTGTCGCGCTCCCGTGCCTCAAACGCCCAACACCGCGACACGCCGTCGGCACACCGCCGAGCCAACCGCCACAGGCTGGTCCCGACACGCGACTCGACCGATGCCGTGTCGCGCTCTCGGGCGCAACGGGCCCGCCGACGCGACACGGCTGCCTCATGAGCGACACGGGCGAGACGCCCGAGGACGAGAGCGCGTCGCCCGAGAGCGCGGCGGCCGAGACTCGGACGGCCGAGGTGGAGACGGAGGTACGGCTGCCGGTGGCGGTGCTGTGGGACATGGACGGCACGCTGGTCGACACCGAGCCGTACTGGTTCGCGTCCGAGCGCGACCTGGTCGATCGGTACGGGCACGGCGACTGGCCCGACCACCACGCCCATGCGATGGTCGGGTTCGACCTGCTCGACTCGGCGGCGTACATGCAGGAGCACGGCGGTGTCGACCTGCCGGCCGAGGAGATCGTCGAACAGTTGCTCGACGGCGTGATCGCCCGGCTCCACCGCGAGATCCCGTGGCGTCCCGGCGCCCGTGAACTGCTGGCCGACCTCAACGAGGCGGGTGTGCCGTGTGCACTCGTCACCATGTCGTGGCGCCGCTTCGTCGACCCGGTGCTGGCGGCGTTGCCCGACCGATCGTTCGTCGCGTCGATCACCGGCGACGAGGTGCCACGCGGCCGCGGCAAGCCGCACCCCGACCCGTACCTGTACGGCGCCGAGGCGTGCGGCGCGGCGCCCGAAGACTGCCTCGCGATCGAGGACTCCCCCACGGGCATCCGCTCGGCGCTGAACGCCGGCTGCCGCGTGATCGGCGTGCCGAACGTGAAGGCGCTGGGACGCGAGCGCGGCCTGACGATCGTCGAGTCGCTCGACATGCTCCGGCTTCGAGATCTGGCCGAGATCATGTCGGCGCCCGACGCCGATCCACGGCGGGCATTGCCGTTCGGTCTCACCCCGCGACAGCTCGCCCTCGTGGTCGGCGCCATCGTCGTCCTCCTCGTCGCGATCGTCTGGTTCGTCGACCGGGACGACGAGCCCGAACCGATCGCCCTCCCCCCCGGTGCGATCCCGGTCGACGTGTGGGCCCCGTACTGGACGCTGGGCGACGTGCAACCCGAGGCCGAGCAGCGGCTCGCCGACATCCGCGAGGCGTCGCCGTTCTGGTTCGGCGCCCGCGGTGTCGACGAGATCGTGGTCGACGAGAACGCGCCGGCCGAGCGCACCGCCGAGTTCGTCGACACCATCGGCGAGACACCAGCGCTGTTCGTCCCGTCGATCCGCGACCAGATGCCGGCCGGCGGGATGGCCGCGATCCTCGCCGATCCGACGACCCGCACCCAACACGTCGAAACGATCATGGAGTTCGCCCGCGAACTCGACGTCGACGGCATCGACCTCGACTACGAGCAGTTCGCGTTCGCCGTCGGCCGCGACACGTGGGCGGCGACACGAGGCGACTGGGTCGCGTTCGTGACCGAGTTGGCCGACGAGCTCCACGCCGAGGATCTGACGTTGACGGTGAGCATCCCGCCGGTGTGGGGACTCTCGGCCGAGGTGATCGAGGCTGCCGAGGAGGCGCGCCAGAACGACGGTGACGAGGGTGACGACGACGGCCCGTCGACGACCGTGCCGATCCGGACCGCGAGCGGTTACTGGGTGTACGACCATGGCGCGATCGCCGAGGTGGTCGACACGATCCGGATCATGACCTACGACTACTCCGTGCCGGATCCGGGTCCGATCGCACCGATCTGGTGGGTGGCCGACGCGGTGGCGAGCCTGTCGGCCGTCGTGCCCGAGGAGTACCACGACAAGCTCGTGCTCGGCGTGCCGGCCTACGGCTCGAACTGGGTCGTCACCACACTCGGCGACTGTCCGGCGACGGCCGAGGGGAAGACGAACGTGACGGCCCGGTCGGCGTTCGAGCTCGCCGATCTGCGCGGTGGCGCACCGATGTTCGATCCGGCGACCTCGGAGTGGTCGTTCGCCTATGCGTTGACCGTGGAGGACGCAACGACGTCGTGCGTGCAGAACCGGCAGGTGCACTGGGTCGACGCCGAGGGCGCCGCGGCCCGCACCGAGCTCGCCCGCCGGGCCGGATGGGGCGGTGTGGCGCTGTGGGCGCTGGGGTACGAGGACGACGACGTGTGGGAGGCGATCCTGTCCGCGAGCCGCGACCCGCTCGCCGCCGAACCCGCCGGCTGAGGCTCGAGCCGTCGGGCGCGACGAGCCTGCCTCGCGGACCGGCTCCGCACGTCCGGGTGGCGAGGACGATCGGACGGTCTCCGTCGAGCCCGGCGTCCAGTGCCTGACACCGGCGCATCCCGAAGGACCCGTCGTTGTGCGTCTCGAAAGTTTCGAGAAACGCCCGGGCGGTGGCGCCAGGCGGCTGTCAGACTCTGCCGATGCGCCGCCGGATGACCACCATGCTGGCCGGCGCCGCACTCACGCTCGCGGCGTGCGGATCACCCGCCGCGGATTCGCCCCCGACCGGCGCTCCGGCGACGAGCACACCGACGAGCTCATCGGCCAACGCTCCGACGACGACCGCCGAGGCGCCGACCACGACGCCGACCACGACTACGTCGGAGGAGGGTGGCGGCGTCATCGCGACCGAACCCACCGCAGCCCCGGGCGAGCCTGCGAACACGGTCACTCCCGACGCGCCGACGACGTCCGCTCCGGCACCCGCCGCGACCACGGCCGCACCGCCTGCCGACCCGCGAGCGGCCGACGGCTGTTCCGCCGGCAACTCGCCGACCGAGCCCGACGTCGCCGACGGCCCTGCACCGGCGATCGAGGTCCGCGCCGCCGCAGCCGGCAACCCGCTCCCCGACCTGGCCGTGCGCCGGATCAACTGCGACGGCGGATGGGTCAACCTGAAGAACGAGCTGCCCGGGG
>CAXBAZ010000087.1:0-9540 GCA_963973395.1 uncultured Acidimicrobiaceae bacterium | reverse complement strand
CGAGCGTCACGCGGACCGCGTCGGCCAGCTTGTTGACGCCGGCCTCCAGCGAACGGCGCGCTTCGTCATCAAAATGCAGCATCTTTGCCATGCGATATCAGTCCTTCTCTCTTGCGTTCGGGGGTTCAGCTCTCGACGATCGCGAGCACGTCGCGGGCGTTGAGGACGAGTACGTCTTCTCCGTTGGAGCTGACCTCGGTGCCGCCGTACTTCGAGTACAGCACGGTCTGGCCGACGTCGATGCCGACCGGGATGAGCTCACCGGAGGTCTCGGCACGCTTGCCGGGGCCGACGGCGAGAACGACACCCTGCTGGGGCTTCTCCTTGGCGGTGTCGGGGATGACGAGGCCAGATGCGGTCTGGGTCTCGGCCTCGTTGGGCTTGACCACGATGCGGTCGTCCAGCGGCTTCAGGTTCATGGGTGCAGGCCTCCAGTGGCGTGTCACAAAGGGTTTTGAACGTTGGCCCGAGGTCGTTAGCACTCCCCCCGGGCGACTGCTAACACTAGTGGAACGTTCCCATGATTAGCAACCGGCAGCCGAGAGTGCTAACCGCCGATCCACCGACGAACCGCCGAACCGGCCCCGAACGCGACGGTGCGGGAGTGGCCTCGCCACTCCCGCACCGGGGCGCCCGCCGAGTCGCCGACCGAGTGGGACTCAGTCGAAGGGGTTGGCCAGCCGCAGCGCACCGACCATCGTCGCCAGCAGCCCCTCGTCGGCCTCCGCCATGACCTCACCGTCGTCGCCGACCGTGACCGCTTCGGCGGCGCCGTCGCCATCGAGGTCGACGTGGCTGAGACCCTCGTCGTCGAACTCGACCGCTTCGGTCGTACCATCGCCGTCGATATCGGCTTCGACGATCGCGCCGGACTCGTCGGTCACGACCTGCTCGGTGACGCCGTCGCCGTCGACATCGGCTTCGTCGATGTGCCCGTCCCCATCGAAGTCGTAGGCGTCGGCCACACCGTCGTGGTTCATGTCGATCGTGTCGAGGGCGCCGTCGCCGTCGGTGTCGACGGCATCGATGATGCCGTCGGCGTCGAGGTCGGCCGCATCCATCAGGCCGTCGCCGTCGATGTCGACCAGGTCGACCTCACCGTCGCCGTTGAAGTCCCCGACATCGAGCAGTCCGTCTCCGTCGAGGTCGGCGGCGTCCATCACCCCGTCGCCGTCGACGTCGACGGTGAAGTCGATGTCCATGCCGTCGAGGTCGGCGACATCGCCCAGGTCGTCGGCACCGAAGTCGCAGTCGTCGGTGTCCATGTCGTCGGTGTCCATGTCGTCAATGTCCATGTCGTCGATGTCCATGTCGTCGAAGATGTCAATCATTGTTCTGTGCTCCTTGTGAAGGTGTTCCGTAGGTCGATGGTTCGATGATCGGGGTTGCCGGTTGCGTGTCGCTGAAGTCCCGCTGAAGGTCGTCAGACCGTCTCGGCGTCGAACGGGTCGGCGAGTTCGAACGAGTCGACCTCGGTCGTCAGTGCGGTCGGGTTGGTGGCGGGGGTGACCTCGCCGAAGCCGTTCACGTCGAAGTCGAGGTCCATCGAGTCGATGGTGCCGTCGCCGTCGAGGTCGGTCTCCTGCGCCCATCCGTCGCCGTCGAGGTCGGCCGACGTGAACGTGCCGTCGGTGCTCCAGGTGCCGCCGTCGATGATGCCGTCGCCGTCACTGTCGACGGCGTTGACGTACCCGTCGTGGGTCGAGTCGGCGGAGTCCATGATGCCGTCACCGTCGGTGTCGAGGACGTCGGCGTAGCCGTCACCGCTCGAGTCGATGGAGTCGATGGAGCCGTTGCCCGACCAGTCGGCCGCTTCGGCGTAGCCGTCACCGTCGAAGTCGAACGAGTCGAGGGCACCGTCGCCGTCGACGTCGAAGCCGCTGTCGAAGAAGTCGCTGTCGAAGCCGTCGATCTCGAGGCTGTCGGTGAATCCGTTGTCGTCCAGGTCGTACATGTCAGATGCCTTTCGTGTGGTGCTCGTGTTGGTTGTTGGTGTTGGTTGTTGGTGTTGGTTGTTGGTGTTGGTCGATGTGTTGTCGAGATCGATCAGCGACGCTCAGGACGTCGTCACCGGGTCGGTGCCGGCGACACCGCCGTCGGCGACGTGGTGCGACCAGCCGGCGCCGTCCCAGTAGCGGAGTTCGTGCCGCTGTGTCGGGTCGGTGTACCAACCGGCTGCAACCGTCGGCGCCGAGAAGCCGGTGCCTCGGGCGGCGTTGCCGCTGCGGTCGTCGTCGTTGTCATGAGACGATGATGCGGGAGCGTCCTGACGGTCGCCTTCAGACCTGCTGAAGCCGGCGACCAGGTTGCGGGCCTTGTCCTGATGGATGCGTGCGACCCGCTTGAGCACGTCGGTGCGGGACGGGTTCAGCGGGACCCCGTAGTACCGCACCTCGTCGTCGACCACGACGTGGACGGCCATCTGCTCGTACGCCCGGGCTCGCTCGGCGGTCGTCCCGGGGGCCTCGAGCGCGAGATCGGCGAGCACGCTGTAGCCCAATGTGGAGCCGTGCTTGATCGCCAGGTGTGCGTACTGCTCGACGCCGGCGACGTTCCCGGCAAGACGTTCGGTCTCGGCGAGCGTCACGTACACGTCGCCGGGATGCGGCGCCGAGGCGGAGAGTGCGAGGCGAGCGAGTTGCCGGGCCTGATCGGGCATCTCCTGGATCAGGTAGATCCGGGCGAGAAGGTGGAGATTCGCGCCGTCGGTCGGACGATGGGTGCGGATCTGGGAGGCCTGCTTGAATGCCGCCCGCATGAGCTGCTCGTCGAGCGGCATCCGGTCCTCCGCGCCGAGCGCCGCCGACTTCTGCAACGCGACCCGGGTGATCACCGTGGTCGGATTCATCACGGCCTTCGCCATTCGCAGCTGACCCATGTCCCGGGCCGTACGCTGCAACGCGAGCGCCAGATGGACCTTCGCCGCCGGGTCGCGAGGTGCGGACTTGACGGCGTGCTTGAGCACGTCGACGCCATTGGTCACCGACACCGAGTCGGCGGTGGCGGTGAGTCCCGGCACCTTGGCGACGACCTTGCCGAACACCCGGGTCGCACCCGAGATCTTCTTGCCGGCGACGGTGGTTCCCAACCGGTCGAGCCGGGCGTCGGCGGCAGCGGCCCCGCCGAGGGCTCGTTCACCCGACCGAGACGCCGCGAACTGATCCCGAGCGCGGGATCGGGCGTCGTCGATGCGGGCCGAGGAGATCTTCGAACGGGCCTCGATCCGCTTCTTCCAGCTCGTCGTGGCGGGGAGGGGCGATGTGGCGTGTGTCATGGAGCCATCGTGCAATCGCCCGCTGAAGGCTCACTTCACGACCGCTGAAGACGAACTCCCGACCATCCCTCGTGGCGCCGCGACACGCCCTGACGCTGGGCCGACGTGCGATCAGACGGGTCTCGGATCGGTCAGACGACGAGGAGCACGACGGTCGCCGCCGCACCGGCGACCACCGCCAGCGCCAACGGGATCGCGACGGCAGGGCGCAGGAAGCGACGACGTTTCACCGGACGCAGCGTCGTGGCGTCGAGGTCGATCGCCGAGAGGTCGCGGGGAGGAGCGACGCCTGGCATCACGGCAGTCGGACCGTCGTCGAGACCGAGCGAATCGCGCACGTCGACCTCGACGATCTCGGCGACGAGCAATCCCATCGTGACGTCATCGCCGCCGACGCTCGCCGACTCCGACAACCACTCGTTGAGCCGTGCCTCCACCCAGCTGAGGCCGTTCTCGTCGAGATGGCCTCGCAGATCCCGACCGACCTCTTCGGCCCAGTCGGCAGAGACGAAGGCGTTGGCGTAGCCATCGGTGGTGATCGACACGAAGCGAATCGGGTCGTCGTCGAGCTCGACGACCGCGACCCGGAAATCCTCGGTCGCGGTCGGCAGACACATCGAGGTCGTCTGATTGCCGATCAGCCGATCGTCACCCGGCATCGGCTGGGTGATCGCGCCGGAGCGGTGACCGACGACGATGTCGCCGTCACCGAGCTGGAGCAGCGCCACCGTCCGCTCGTCGGCGATCGCGATCATGATGGTCGTGCCGTACCCGTGGTAGGGGTCGCCGACGAGCCCCGGTCCACGGTCGAGATCCTGGACCGTCCACGGCTCGTCGGCGACGTGTACATCGACGCCCGCACGCCATGCGGCCACGAGTTCGGGCACCCATCGATGGATCAAGTGCTCGGAGACGACGGGCTTCGGGCGAGCGAGGACACCGGAGTCGATCACACGTCTGCCCAGCTCACAGGCAAGATCGACGGCGAGTCGCGATCCCACGTCGGAGCGGACATGGCTCGAGCTCCCGTGCCCGTCGGCGACCGCCACGATGCGGGCGGTCGAGTGTTCGACGACCGCCACCGCGTCCTGGTTGACGGTTCCCGATCGCTCGTGCGACGAACCTCGCTCGGACGCGGTCGCGGACGACCACCGCATGACTTGACGCGTGCTCACCCGATCACCACACGACCGCATCGTCGTCGTGGGCGAACGGCACCGGGCCGGACGGAGCCACTCCGGACTCGGGCGCGGTCAGCGACGCCACCTTGCCCACCTGCGTCGACGCCCACCGGATCAGTCGGACGAGCTGCTCGGGGTTGTTGGCCGAGACCGGTCCGATCTCCTTGTCGGTCACGAATTCGGCAAGCACGTCGCGGGCGGCGTCACGGCCGATCGCGACAGCGGTGCGCACCGATCGTTGGCCCCACGGCAGCCGCAGCAGACGGTCGAGCGCGACCTCCCAGTCGTCGGTCGGCATCCCGTCGGAGATCAACACGATCGCGGGCGGCAGCGCACGTGCCTCCATCGGCGGGACCTCCAACTCCGCCGACACGAGATCGAGTGCAGCGCCGAGGTCGGTGTACCCGCCCGCCTCGAGATCGACCCATCGGAATTCGGCGGCCGGCGTCGGCTCACCGATGTGCCAACTCGCGCCGCTCGCGAACCGGACGACACGGATCAGGAGGTCGGCGTGCGGGTTCTGTTCGGCGATGTCGACGAGGTGCGGCACGGTCTCGCGCAACGCGTTGTTGAGTGCGTGCATCTTCCCGTCGGCCGCCATCGAACCCGAGCAATCGGCCATCACGATGAAGTGCAGCGGTCGGGTGGCGATCTTGGCGCCCGGTCGTTCAGCCATGGGGGTTCCTCCTGTTGATCGTCGGCCACCGCTTTGACCGACCACCGCAACGAAGGCAAGATGCTCTGCCATGGTTGCTGAGCGGGCGCGGGTCGAGCTGTTGACCTCGGGTCGTTCGGCCACGGTCGGACGCTTCATCGGCGAAGGTGGCCAGGGCGCGGTGTTCGAGGTACGACCCGACGACGGCAGCGAGCCGCTCGCGCTCAAGTGGTACTTCGATCACACGGCATCGACCACCCAGCGCTCCGGCATCCAGCTGCTCGTCGACCGGGGCGCCCCCGACCGACACTTCCTCTGGCCGCTCGAGATGGTCGAGACTGCGGGCAGTCGTGCGTTCGGGTACGTGATGCCGCTCCGCCCACCTGGCTTCAGCGGCCTGACCGACCTGCTCACGGGCAAGATCGATGCCAGCTTCCGGTCGATCTGCCTGATGTGCATGAAGCTCACCGGCAGCTTTCTGGCGCTGCACAACCAGGGTCTCTGCTACCGCGACATCAGCTTCGGCAACCTGTTCTTCGACCCGGCGACCGGCACGCCGCTCGTGTGCGACAACGACAACGTCGGCGTCGAGCGCGACAGCACGTCGACCGTGCTCGGCACGCGCCGCTTCATGGCACCGGAGATCATCCGCGGTGAGGCGTTGCCCAGCACGAACACCGACCTGTACTCGCTCGGCGTGCTGCTGTTCTACGTGCTGATGGTCGGGCATCCCCTGCTCGGCGAACGTGAACTCGACTTCCGGTGCTGGGACGAGCACGCCGAACGGCAGCTGTTCGGCGAGCACCCGCTGTTCGTGTTCCACCCCTCCGACCGGTCGAACGCCCCGACGCCCGCCCATCACTCGGCGGTGCTGCAGTACTGGCCGCTCTATCCGACCTTCGTCCGGCAACTGTTCGTCCAAGCGTTCACCGATGGTCTGGACCCGAGCGGTCACGGCCGCGTGCGGGAGAGCGTGTGGCGGGCGGCGATGGCGAACCTGCTCCAGTCGATCCAACGTTGCCCCTGGTGCCGATCGGAGAGCTTCTGGGACATCGACCACCCCGACAAGGCCTGCTGGAACTGCCAGAGGCCGGTCGGCACACCGTTGCGTCTCGAGATCGGCCGGACCCGGATCGTGCTCAACGACGACACGAAGGTCGCAGCTCACGTGCTGCGCCACGACTACGACTTCGATCATCACGTCGCCGAGGTCGTGACCGACCCGAGCCGCCCCAACGTGTGGGGTCTGCGCAACACCGGCACGCTCGACTGGTCGGTGAAGATGCCGAACGGATCGGAACACGTCGTCGAGCCCGGCCGCGCCGTCGGCCTCGTGCCCGAGGCGACGCTCGACATCGGCCGCACCACGGCGGTCATCAGGCACGACTGACCGCCCGACTCGCCGGTCGCCGACGATCATGGCGTGCAGTTGAGGCACATCGTGAGCGAGCCGGACTCCGATCGCAGGCCCTCGGGGTCCTCGGCCCAGATCTCCGCCACGATCTCGAACGGCGTCCCGTCCCAACCCTCCGGAACGCTGTACACCCAGCACACCTCGCCGACGGGGCACTGGTCCGGTGGGGCGCCCACACCGATCGAGCTGTAGTAGACGAGTTCGGCACCCTCCGGGTCGGCGAAGCACTCGAGCGGCACCGAGAAGATGTACCCCTCGAACGCGCCCTCGAACTCGACGTAGTCGTCGGTGCACTGCAGCACGGGAGCTGCGTTCACCGGGGGATCGGTCGCGGGCGGATCGGTCGGGACGGGTGGCGGCTCGTAGCCGACCGATGCCGGCGTCGTCACGGTGACCCCGAGTGGGCTGGTCGCAGCCAGCTCGAACACGTTCGGTCCCGGCGTCAGTTCGGCCTGCGCGACGAACGAGCCGTCCGATGCGACGTCGACGTCCACCCCGTCGATCGTCACGAGGTTCATCGGCTCGGTCACGCCGGACAACGTGTACGCCACCTCCGTGCTCGTCGCGGGCGAGGTCATCGACAGCGACGGTGTCGTCGGATCGCCGTTGCGCTCGATCCAACCCTGCAGCGCCGAGTCGAACCCGGATGCCGCGGCATCGAGCTCGGACTCGTCGTTCGGTACCCAGTTCGTCGTGTACGACACCGTCGTCGACTCGCCGGCGGCGAGGGCCAGTGGCACGGCGAACACCGGCGTCTGGGCGTCGCCGAGTTCGATCACGTCGGGGTCCTGGACGTCGAGCAGTCCACGTCCGAAGTCGGCCGGGGCGGCCTCGAGCCAGAAGCCGTCGAACGCCGACCCGGAGCTGTTGGTGAACATCAGATCGATGGTGGTCGACCCCTCGCCCGGAGCGATCGAACGTCGACCGTCGACGCCGTTCGCGACCTGCAACTCGCGAACGATCGGATCGACGACGCCGATCGACACGGACGGGGTGTCGTCGGCGGGGGCCGTGGTCGCGGTGTCGCGAGCGTCGGGGGCCGTTCCGTCGGCCAACCCCGCGGGCGACGTGCTCGAGGGCGCTGCCTCGCCGTCTCCACCGCTCCGGGTCGCGAACACGATGATGACGATCGCGAGCACGAGCAGAGCACCTAACCCGCCGACCAGCAGCAGTCGACGATCACCACCGGATGCGCCGTCGGCACCACCGACGGGGCCCGCTGCCGCAGCCGGCGGCATGTGGGTCGTCGGACCGGGCAACACGGTGGCGTCCTCGGTGATCGAGGCGCTCGGCAACACGGTCGCGTCGCCCGTCGTCGAGGCGCTCGGCAGCACGGTCGCGCCGAGCGACGCACCCCCCGAGGCCGCATCGGGACGATTCGGCGACGTGCTCAGCACGCTGGTCCACGTCTCGGTCGCCCATCCGGCGAGGCCGGCCTGTTCGGGGCCGAGCGTCGCCTCCAGGCGTTGGGTGGCTTCGGCCTGTTCGGTGACATCGTCGCTGGTCACGCCGCCGAGCACCTGCGATTCAGCCGCTGCGACGACCGCGTTGATCTCGGAGTTCAGTGTCATCGCGTCGACGCCGGTCGCGTCGATCAACAGGTTGCGCAATCGGATCGGATCGTCGCTCACCTTGCGCCCGAAGTCGCCGACGACCTGCGTCAGCGCGGCCTCCACCGACCGTTGTCGTTGCTCTGCTTCCATTGCTTCCCGCCTTCCGTTTTCGCCCGTACGGTACATGTTCTGCTCGATCAGCCAAGTCCGGCGGCAACGTAGCGATCGCACACCGGCGGTGTCGCACCCGAATATCCGGCGACGAATGCGGCGACGCGCTGTTCCGATGTTCCGTGGTGATCGGCGGCGTCGTGGGCGCTGTCACCGACGAGCCAGGCCGCTGTCATCCCCTCCTCGACGTCGCCCGGATCCAGGATCCCGATCTGCTCGGCCGACGCCGTCCAGACGCCGGCCAGGCAGTCGGCGTGCTGCTCGATCGTCGGGGTGTCTGCCGCCCCCAACAGCCCGAGCTCGTGCTGGATGTGATGACCGAACTCGTGGGCGAGCACCATCGCGACCGCGAAGTCGCCGATCATGCCGCCGGTCTGCTGCCCGTCCGGGCCGATCATGGTGCCGGTCCAGATGTCGTACGCGGCCTGCTGCGAGACGACGATGTGCTCCGAGACCGGGCAGTAGAACAGAGCCCGATCGTCGATCAGCGACGGCTGCCCCGACGCGTCCGTGCACGCCGAGTAGCCCCGCTCACCCGGGGCCGGGAACCAGAAGTCGACCCACGGCTCCGGTCGGCCGTTGTCGGCGAAGACGCCGGACCAGTACAGATCCAGTTCGACGAGTACGTAGTACATGAAGTCCGCCATCGAGTTCCACAGGGTGTCGCCGTACTCGTCGACCGCGCGGGCATCGGCCCACTCGTCGCGGATGTGGAGCATCGCTGCCGCTCCTGCTGCGCCGGGTTCGTCGACCCGGCGGCCGACCTGCTGGTCGGTGGACCGGTCGCGTCGGCCGGTCCCGACCAACTCCCCGGCCGGGCCGTTGTCGCCGACCGGGGCGGTCGCCTCGACGGCGACCGTTCGGTCACCCGTGGCGTCGTTCCCGAGATCGCACGCGGCGAGCAACGGCACGAGGACGGCGGCCGCGAGAATCGCCATCCGCCGACCGACGGTCCTGCTCGTGTGGTCGCCGACCCGGAACTCGCCGAGACCGTGCGCGTCACGTTCGTGGTGACTGCGGCCGATGTGGTTGCGATGGTCGTGGTTCATGTCGCTGCTCCAGTGTCGATGGGTCGGTCGACCCGAGGTGATGGTCCGATCGAACACGTCGGGGATGACGACCCGCTGAAGAACCGTTGAAGGCCGAAGTCGTGCCGCGTACGCTCGCCGGGATGCCGCTGCACGTCCGGATCCTCGGCCCGTTGACCGTCGAGGTCGACGGTCGATCCGTCTCGATCGGCGGCGAGCGACCCCGTGGCGTGCTCGCCCGGCTCGCCGCGAGCGCACCGACCG
>CAXBAZ010000086.1:0-9683 GCA_963973395.1 uncultured Acidimicrobiaceae bacterium | reverse complement strand
GTGGCGGAGTATCGGGCGGATGGCGGCGTGATCGAGGTGCCGTACGAGATCGCCGCCGATCCCGTGCAGCACGGCTGGAACCTCGGACTGCTCGTGACCGAGGAGACCGCGCGTGACGCCGGCTTCTCGATCGTGGAGACCGGCGTGCTCGTACGAACGGGTGCGCCGTTGACAGAGGTGCAGCGCGACGAGCTCGCCGTGCTGGCCAACGAGTACGGCGGCACACCCCTCGACGCGTTCGTCGAGCCGGGTGATCCGCCCCGGAACGAAGCGGTCAACCAGACCGGAATGCTCGGTGACACGTCCTACTCGGTTCAGTACGACGAGCCGCGCAGGCGCGAATCCAGCTCGTCCGACCTCTGGATCGCTCGGCTCGTGATCGTCGGGGGCGCACTGGCGCTCAGCCTGCTCGTGGTGTCGATCGGTCTGGCGCTCGCCGCGGCCGAGGGTCGCGAGGAGCGCGACACGTTCGCGATCATCGGGGCGAAGCCGTCGTCGATGCGGCGCCAGGCTGCGACGCGCGCTGCGGTGCTGGCGTCGGTGGGGATCGGGCTCGGTGTCCCACTGGGGTTCGTGCCGACGTGGGTGGTCGACCGGGTCACCCGGACCGCAGGACCGAGTTCGTACGACGCCCCGATCGAGTTCCCGTGGCTGGTCGTTGCCACGCTGGTCGTGGTGATCCCGGCCGTGGTGGCGGGTGCCGCGTGGGTGGCGTCGGGTCTCGGCCAACGATTCCGCCCCCCGACCCCCACGCGCCGCGACTGAATTGCGAGTTGTGCCAGGGCGCTCAGCGGAGAGGTCGCTGCGCTCCTTTTCATTCCGCTGAGCTGCCCCCGTGACGATTGGTCGCAGTTCGCCGATCGGCTCACGCTCCAGGCACAACTCGCAATTCCCTCCCGCTTCGACGGGGGGAATCAGCGACGTCTGGGAACTGCTGGATCCCGCCGCCACTTGCGCGCGTGCGAACAAATGTTCGATACTCGCGGACTTGGGTTTCAACAATCCGTCGTGGAGCTGGAGCGAGCTCGAAGCGACCCTCTCCGGTCGGCGAGGGCGCGATGGGCGCGCCCCGGGCAGCCTGTCGTGGAACGCCGGTGGCGACAGTCCGGCGTGGGGGCGCAAACGCCAGACGTTCGACGCCCCGCTGACACGGGTGCCCGGCACGGTGCCGTACGCCGAGCTCCACTGCCACTCGAACTACTCGTTCCTCGACGGCGCCTCGCACCCCGAGGAACTCGCCACCGAAGCGGCCCGGCTCGGTCTCGAGGCGCTCGCCCTCACCGACCACGACGGGTTCTACGGTGTGGTGCGCTTCGCCGAGGCGGCGCGCGCCGTGGGTCTGCCGACGGTGTTCGGGACCGAGATCTCGCTGACCCCCGGTCTGGGTGACGAACAGCACGTCGTCCGCGCCGAACGCGACACCCTGTTCCAGGTCGACACCGGTGAGCTGCCCGACGCGCACGCCCCCGACCCGCACGGCCGGCACCTGCTCGTGCTCGCCGACGGACCGACCGGCTACGCCCGCCTGGCGCGGGCGTTGAGCCTCGGCCACCTGGCAGGGGAGAAGGGTGCGCCGCAGTTCACGTTCGCCGACGTCGCCGACCAGGTCGGTGGCCTGAGCTGGGTCCTGACCGGCTGTCGCAAAGGGGCGGTGCCGGCGGCGTTGATGGCCGACGGGCCGTCGGCAGCGCGTCGTGAGTTGGAGAAGATGGTCGCTGCGTTCGGACGCGACCGGGTGCTCGTCGAGCTGTGGGACCACGGCGACCCGATCGACTCGGCTCGCAACGACGCGCTCGTCGAGATCGCCCACCGCACCGGTGTCGAGTGCATCGCCACCAACAACGTGCACTACGCCACCCCTGCGCAACGGAGACTCGCCACGGCGATCGCCGCGGTCCGGGCCCGCCGCAGTCTCGACGAGATCGACGCCTGGCTCCCCAGCTCGGCCGGCGCCCACCTCCGATCCGGCGCCGAACAGCTCAGACGCTTCGCCCGCTACCCCGGCGTGGTCGAACTCGCCGGCGAGATCGGCCGAGCCGCTGCGTTCGACCTGTCGCTCGTGGCACCGAACCTGCCGCCCTTCCCGTGCCCCGAGGTCGGCGGCCGGCAGCTGACCGAGATGCAGTACCTCCGCCACCTGGTCGAGCAGGGTGGCCGCAAGATGTACGGCGACCGTCCGGCCGCCGCCTCCGTGGCGAACGGCATGATCACGGAGGACCTCTCCCTGCGCTCACGGGCGTGGGCGACGATCGACCGGGAGCTCGACATCATCGAACACCTCGGCTTCCCCGGCTACTTCCTCGTGGTCTGGGATCTCGTCGAGTTCTGTCGACGCAACGACATCTACTGTCAGGGGCGGGGGAGTGCGGCCAACTCGGCTGCCTGCTACGCGCTGGGCATCACCAAGGCCGACGCCGTCTCGCTCGGCCTGCTGTTCGAGCGGTTCCTGTCGACCGAACGTGACGGCCCGCCCGACATCGACATCGACATCGAGAGCGATCGACGCGAGGAGGTGATCCAGTACGTCTACGAGCGGTACGGGCGCCACCACACCGCCCAGGTCGCGAACGTGATCACCTACCGTGCGCGGTCCTCGATCCGCGACATGGCCAAGGCGCTCGGCCACACCACCGGCCAGCAGGACGCCTACGCCAAGCAGATCGACGGGTGGGGCGGTGTCGAGGCGACGGCGGCCCAGCCCGACTGCACGATCCCCGGACCGGTGCTCGACCTGGCCCGGCAGATCGAAGACACCCCGCGCCACCTCGGCATCCACTCCGGCGGGATGGTCATCTGCGACCGGCCGGTGATCGAGGTCTGCCCCGTCGAATGGGGCCGCATGGACCAGCGCAGCGTGCTCCAGTGGGACAAGGACGACTGCGCCAATGCCGGCCTCGTGAAGTTCGACCTCCTAGGCCTGGGCATGCTCTCGGCGCTGCACTACGCCGTCGACCTGATCCGGGAACATCGTGGATACGACGTCGACCTCGCCACGATCCCGCAGGAGGACGACGTCTACGCGATGCTCTGTCGCGCCGACACGGTCGGGGTGTTCCAGATCGAGTCGCGGGCACAGATGGCCACGCTGCCGCGCCTCAAGCCGCGCCGGTTCTACGACCTCGTCGTCGAGATCGCCCTGATCCGGCCCGGCCCCATCCAGGGCGGATCGGTGCACCCGTACATCCGGCGCCGCAACGGCCAGGAGCCGGTCACCTACCTGCACCCGCTGCTGGAGAAGTCACTGGGCAAGACACTCGGTGTGCCGTTGTTCCAGGAGCAGCTGATGCAGATGGCGATCGACGTCGCCGGGTTCACGCCGTCCGAGTCCGACGAGCTCCGCCAGGCGATGGGTTCGAAACGGTCCGCCGCCCGGATGGAGAGCCTGAAGGAGCGCCTGTTCTCCGGCATGGCCGAACGTGGCATCTCCGGCGAGATCGCCGAGGAGATCTACCAGAAGATGAAGGCGTTCTCGAACTACGGCTTCCCCGAGTCGCACTCGGTGTCGTTCGCCTACCTCGTCTACGCCTCGTCGTGGATCAAGTTCCACGAACCGGCCGCGTTCTGTGCGGCGCTGATCAACGCCCAGCCGATGGGGTTCTGGTCGCCGCACACCCTGGTGCAGGATGCCCGTCGCCATGGCGTGGCGGTGCGCACACCGGATCTGAACGCGTCACGCGCCGGGGCAACCCTGGAGGACGGAGGGGCGTCGGTGCGGCTCGGCCTCGCGTCGATCCGCGGGGTCGGTGCCGAGCTGGCCGAACAGATCGAGACCGAACGGAGCGAATGCGGTTCGTTCCGTTCGCCGGAAGACCTGGTGCGACGGGTGCCCGACCTCACGCTCGCCCACCTGGAGGCGATGGCGACCGGCGACGTGTTCGGTGAGTGCTTCGGCCTCGACCGGCGCGAGGCGCTGTGGGCGGCCGGTGCCGTGTCGCAGTCGAGGCCGGGGCGGCTGCCGGGCATCGTCACCGGCGAGAAGCCACCGACCCTGCCCGGTATGACGCCGATGGAGGAATCGGTCGCCGACCTCTGGGCCACGGGGGTCTCGCCCGACGGCCACCCGACGAGGTTCCTCCGGGACGAGCTCGGCAAGCTCGGCGTGGTCACGTCGGCCGGCCTGTGGGAGCACGAACCGTCGACCCGGGTCACGGTGGCCGGCGTCGTCACCCACCGTCAGCGTCCGATGACCGCCCAAGGGGTCACGTTCCTGAACCTCGAGGACGAGACCGGGCTGATCAACGTGGTGGTGTCGAAGGGCTGCTGGGCGCGGTTCCGCACGGTCGCCCGCGGCGCCCCGGCGATGGTGATCCGCGGTCGTCTGGAGCGATCGGAGGGAGTCATCAACATCGTCGCCGAACACCTCGCCCCGCTGCCCGTCCCGGCCGGCACCGTCAGCCGCGACTTCCGCTGACCGGACGTGGGGGGCGCGTCGTGTCAGACGGTGGCGAGACCGCGGAAGAGGCGTTGCAGGCTGTGCACCGACTCGCGACTGACCTCGGCGAGTCGTGCGAGATCCGTCCCGGTCGTGGCCAGCACGGTCAGCACGGCCACGTGCGCGATCGGCAGGATCAGCACCTGTCCCTCGGCCGACTGATGGTGGCTGACGTTGGCTCGGGCTTCGCCGACCGTGCCGACGAGCTGGTTCGACAGTGCCAGTGCGGCGGCCGCCATGGCACCGAGCCCGGCGGTGTCGATCTCGGTGTGCGGTGCCAGCCGTGACGCGAGCGTGAACCCGTCGGCGCTGGCGACGAGCGCGCCCGTGACCCCGGGCGTGTGCTCGACCAGGTGGTGGAGTACGAGGTGCATCGATCGTGTGATCTCGTCGGTCACGTCGCTGTCATCGGCATCGCGGGTCTGCTTCTTGAGACGTTCTTGATGGTCGCGCTGTTCGCCCATGGTCAGACGCCGGTGTCGATCGGTGTGGACGGGGGGCCGGAGTCGAGGAGGTCACGCACCAGGGTCGCCAGGCGGCGGGGGGCGAACCGCACCTGGCCGGGCCGGACGTCGAGATCGGTCGACACCTGGACGAGTTCGTCGAGCGACCACCACCGGAGCTCGTGGACGTGCTCGGCCCGGAGCGCCTCCCACCCGATCGTCGGCGCCGGATCGAACCGGTCGACCCGCACGAGGTGGATCCGGTCCTGCTGGCCGTCGTGGCCCGTCATCATCGGGACGACGTGCTCCCGGTTCCAGACGTGCGGCCCGAGCTCGAAACCGCTGAGGCCCAGCTCCTCGAACAGCTCGCGGCGGAGGCCGTCGGCGACCGACTCGCCGTCGTCGAGTCCACCGCCCGGCAACGCCCACATCGTGGCCGTCGGGAACTCGAACCTGACCAGCAACACGTGATCGTCGGGGTCGAGCAGCAGAGCCCGGGCCGCCTGCCGGAACCGCAGCGGCACGTTCGTGGGGCCGTCAGTCGTTCGGGGAGTCGCGGAGGCCGTCATTGAAGATCCGGTACATGTCGTAGGTCTCCTTGCACGCCTGACAGACAGGGAGCTGTTTCGGGTCGCGAGCCGGAACCCAGACGTGGCCGCACAGTGCCTCGATCGGCGTGCCGTTGATACGGGCCTCGAGGATCTTCGCGGTTGCCGATTCGCCCGGCCCCACCTTCACGATGTGGGCGACGGCAGGCTCCTCGGTCTCGACCTCTTCGTCGAGGGCGGGGAGCACCTGGGCCGGCATCGTCTCCAGATCGGACATGTCGTCCAGTGTGCCATGCCGCCGCCGGACCACGTCGCGCGTGTGGCGTTGGACTGCCGGCGACCTCCTCCCGTAGCGTGCCGGCGTGGCGCAGGCGGCAACACCCGGGTACGGCGACGTGGTCGACGCGTGGGTGGGCACCGGCATGGTCGCCCGCGGTGGCTTCGTCCCTGCTGCCGACGACGCCGTGCCCGACCTCGATGCCGGCCGTCCGTGTCGCTCCGTGATCGTGATCGGCAACGTCGGCGGCACGATGTGGCGACCCTTCCGTACCGCCGGGACGTCGGGACCCGACCCGCTCGACCGGTGGACACGGGCGACGTTGCAGCCGATCGCGTCCGAACTCGGGGCTGTCTACGTGCACCCGAGCGACGAGCCGTTCCAGCCGTTCCAGCGGTGGGCGCAGCGCGCCGACGACGTGTGGCAGTCACCGATCGGACTCCTGGTGCACCCGACGTACGGACTCTGGCACGCGTACCGTGGCGCGCTCCTCTTCTCCGCCGAGATCGACGGGCTCCCGCCGGCCGGAGAGCGGTCGAACCCGTGCCTCACGTGCGCCGACCAGCCGTGCCGGTCGACGTGCCCGGTCGATGCGTTCACGGTCGACGGCTACGACAGCGACGCGTGCGCCGGGCACGTCCGTTCCGGCGACCAGCCGGTGTGTCTCGACGACGGTTGCGCCGCGCGGCGCGCCTGCCCGGTGGGGGTCGAGTACCGCTACGGACCCGACCAGATGCGGTTCCACATGGAGGCGTTCGTCGGGATGTCCGAGTGACCGCACCGCTCCCGCCTCCGACCGCGGACCCGTCCGGTGCGCCGGTCGGCGACAGGTCGCTGGGACCGGCCGGCTGGTACGCCGATCCGACCCGGCCGAACCAGTGGCGGTGGTGGGACGGCCGCGTGTGGACCACGTTCGTGTCGACCGGCGTCTCGACCGAGCGGCCACCACGCCTGCCCCGGTGGCTGAGTGTGCCGGTACTGGTGACGTCGCCGCTGGCGATCCTGCTGGTCGGCGTGATCGCGCTCACTCAACCGCTGTCGGCGGTCGCCGGGCTGGTGCCGCTCGCGATCGTGCTCCCGGCGTTGTCCTGGCTCGACCGGATCGAACCCGAGCCGACGTCGTCGCGGGTGCACGCACTGCTGTGGGGTGCCTGTGTCGCGGTCGTGGTGTCGATCGTCGTGAACACGATGGTCGCACTGGCCGTCGGCGACGTGGCGGCCATGGTGATCTCCGCGCCTCTCGTCGAGGAGGCGTCGAAGGCCGCCGGGATCCTGTTCGCGCTGCGTCGGCGGGAGCTCGATGGCGTCAGCGACGGGATCGTGTACGCAGGGTGGATCGCACTCGGGTTCGCAGTGGTCGAGGACATGACGTACTTCTCCCAGGCGTCGATCGACGGGACGTTCGTGTCGGTGTTCGTGATCCGTGCGTTGCTCACCCCGTTCGCCCACCCGCTCTTCACCTTCTGGACCGGCCTGGCGATCGGGCGGGCCGTCCAGCGCGGCCAGCGGCCCGTCGTCGGCGCCGCCTGGGGGTTCGCGCTCGCGGTCGCGACCCACATGATCTGGAACGGTGCACTCGCACTCGGCGAGATCACTCCCGAGGTCACGGACGACGTGGCGATCGGCGTGGTGCTCGTGACCGCGGCGCTGTTCGTGTTCCTGTTCGTGGCGGTGGCGATCGCGCTGGCGCGGGCGCGTCGGACCGAGCTGCGGCGGTTCGAGCAGATGACACCGTTCCTGGCCCGGCACTACCGGCTGTCGGACGCGGAGGCGAGCCACTTCACCGACTGGGCCGCGCTGCTCCGGGCGCGTCGCTCGATGCCGCGCCGCTCCCGGCGATCGTTCGATCGGGTGCACGCCGCACTGGCGCGACTGGCCACGGTGCACGCCCGGTTGAACGACGTCGACCCGACGGTCGAGCGCGTGCTCAGGGCGCAGCTCGACGATGCGCGCGCCGACCTCGGCCGTTCGGTCAGCTGAGCAGGTCGGTGGCGATGCCGATCCAGAAGTCGGTCGCCAATCCGAGGCTCTCCACGTCGATCCGCTCGTCGTGGCCGTGGAAACGGCTCCCGAACGTGGAGCTGTCGAAGTCGGCCGAGAACAGCCCGGTGCCGTATGCCACCCGGCCGCGCTCGCGGTAGTAGCGGGCGTCGGTGCCGCCGACGACGAGGCCGGGCACGAGGTGGGCGCCCGGGTACACGATCTGGGTGTTCTTGGCGACGGTGTCCCACAGCGCGTTGCCGGTCGGCGACTGGCTCGGATTGCCCTCCTGCAGCATCGTGATCTCGACGTGGGGCGCGAGGTCACCGAGCGCATCGGCGAGCATCGCGTCGACGTCGGCGCGGGTGGTGCCGGGCACCGTGCGGATGTCGACCTCGATGTCGACCGTGTCGGGAATCATGTTCGTCTTGTCGCCGCCGTGGGCGATGTTCGGCGAGATCGTCGTGTGGGTCAACGCGTGGCAGGACCGGGCGACCGGCGTGGGCAGGGTGCCGATCGCGTCGTACACCGTCGACGGGTCGCGCATCTGCGCCTTGAGCTCGTCGGGGAGGCTCATCGCGTCGAGCTGCGCCAGCCAGGTGTCGGTCAGGTTCGGGTCGGCCAACCGGCGCACGATCTCGGCGGCCTTGACGACCGCGTTGTCGGCGGCGTAGGGGCGCGAGCCGTGGCCAGGGGTGCCGGTGATGCGGAGCCGACGCCACGACATGCCCTTCTCGCCGATGTTGACGGTCACGTGGCGTCGTCCGTGATCGTCGACCGACGACCATCCGCCGAGCTCGGTCAGCACGTAGTCGGCGTCGATCGCGTCCGGATGATGGTCGAACATCCACTCGGCACCCCACGTGCCACCCGCCTCTTCGTCGGCGACGCCGAAGTAGATCAGATCGCCCTGCGGGCGGAACCCGGTGCGGGCGAGGTGACGGAAGGCCACCGCCATCGACGAGGTCAGGTTGAGCATGTCGATCGCGCCGCGACCCCACACCTCGTCGTGGCCCTGTTCGTTCCGGATCAGTTCGCCGCCGAACGGGTCGTTCGACCAGCCCTCGGGGCTGACCGGCACGACGTCGGTGTGGCCCATCAGGCACAGCGACGGTGCCTCGGGGTCGGAACCCTCGATCCGGGCCACGATCGAACCCCTGCCCGGGAGCGGTTCGTAGCGCTCGATCTGCAATCCGGTGCCTTCCAGGAACGTCTGGAGCAGGTCGGCGTTGCGGGTCTCCTCGCCCGATTCGACGCTGCCGTCGTTCACGCACTCGTTGCGGATCATCGCCTGGAGCAGTTCGGTCGTCTCACCGGTGAGCTTCGGGTCGGGCATGCCCGCCACCCTATGCGGGAGGGTGCGGGGCGACATGACTAGCGGGATCGGGCGGGACTGCGTACACTCTCACCATGTCAGTGGTCCTCACCGGTGTCGTCGCGGCACTCGTCGCAGCCGGTTTCGCGGCTGCCCGACCACCCAGACCGATCCCGGTCCGGGTGCGCTCGCGTCGCCGTTCCGTCCGCCGCGACTGACTCAGCGCACGAGTGTGCCGAGTTCCGCGGTGAGGTTGCCGCGGGCACGTAGCTCCCATCGGTCGAGGCCCAGCACCGGCGCGTAGATCGTTCGGCGATCGAGGAACCCCCGCAGCACGTCGGCTCGTCCGAGGCACCATTCGGCATCGGTGACGTGGCCGTACTCGCGCCGGACGTTGCGCACGTAGTCGGAGTAGCCGGCTGGGTCGGCCGCCAGCACGCCGAGGTCGGCCGCGTACAGCACCGCGGTGTCGATGGGGGTCGAACCGTCGACGCGGTGGTAAGCCGTGCCGCGGATCATGGTCGTCACCCGATCGATCCGCTCATGGTCCCACTGCAGCTCGCGGAGCGCCACCGCGGCGAGATCGGCGCTGGCTGCTTCGTTGGTGGATGCGGTCGGGTCGTAGACGACATCGTGGAAGCACGCCGCGACGACGACGGCACCGAGATCGGCGACACCCGTCCCGGGC
>CAXBAZ010000085.1:0-9749 GCA_963973395.1 uncultured Acidimicrobiaceae bacterium | reverse complement strand
GAGTTCGCTGTGGACTCGATCGGCCCGCAGGAAGTGCTGTGGCGCGACTGCGGCGACGGGGAGTGGGAACGTGCTGAGTGACGTGACCGTCGTCGAAGGGGCGCTCGGTGTCGCTCCGCTCGTCGCCGTTGCGTGTGTTCGGCCTCGTGTGCGTCCGCGAGTGCTGCGTGCGTCAACCATCGGCGTTACGCCTGCCCGGTTCGGCCCCGCTCCGGTTCAACTCCGGGCGCTGTAGGTCGGCAATCATGTGTAGTCAGGCTCGTGGGCGGTCCCAGGTTGGTGGTGAGTCGCCGCGATTCCTCGATCACACCCTGGCATGAATCATGCAGAGGGTGTATCGTCGCCCAGGCATGGTCGCCTCAGTAGGACGCATCACCGCAGGGCGGGGCTACGACTACTTGACGCGCGACGTCGCCACGTCCAAGCACGACTACTACACCGGTCGCGGCGAAGCAGCCGGCGTGTGGACCGGGCGAGGCTCAGCCGTGATTGGCCTCTCCGGTGAGGTCGACGCCGACGACATGGCGGTCCTGTACGGACGATTCGTCGTCCCGTCGACCGCCGGCGGCACTCGGTTGCCGTCCGGTCGCTGGCAACCCGAGCAAGTGTTGGGCCGCAAAGTCGTCGCCAAGAAGCGAGCCGACGGAACGATCGCCGAACCGGTCGCCGCCTTCGACGTCACGTTCTCCCCGTCCAAGAGCGTCTCCCTGTTGTGGGGAATGACCGGCGACGAGCGGGTCCGCCAAGCCGTGATCGACGCCCACGAAACCGCAGTCGCCACCGGCTTGGCCTATCTGGATCGGGTCGCCGGACACACCCGCGCCGGTGATGGCGGTATCCGCAAGGTCGCCGGCGACGGGTTCGTGATCGCACAGTTCCGGCATCGCACGTCGCGCTCCACCGACCCCGGAACACGTGTCGGCGACCCGCAACTGCACAGCCACTGTGCGATCTTGAACCGGGTCCGCGGCGCCGACGGGAAGTGGCGCACACTCGACTCGCGGGCCATCTACCGCCACGCCCACGCAGCCGGCGCGATGTATGGAGCCACGCTGGAACGCGAGCTGTCCGAACGGCTCGGTGTGTCATGGGCGACCCCGGATCGACGGGTGCCCATGCGCGAGATCGACGGCATTTCGCACGGGCTGATCGAACAGTTCTCGACCCGCCGTGCCGCGGTGCTGGAACACTTCGACGATCTCGAAGCCGAGTGGCGAACAGTTCACGGTCGTACCCCGACCCGCGACGAACGCGCCGGGATGATGGACGAAGCCACGACCCGGAGCCGGCACCGCAAGTCCGGCGGCGCGGTAGATCTGCACGAACAGTGGCGAGCCGTCGTGTCCGACGACGAACTTGTTGCGGTCGCATCGGCGGTCGGCCATGGTCGGGTCGAGATCAGTGACGGCGGACGTCTCCACGCAGGTTCGGACGAGTTGGCTGGCCGGGTGTTCGCCGAGTTGCATGAGCAGCGATCGTGGTGGAACCGCGGTCACATCACCGGCGAAGTGGCCCGGCTGATCGCCGATCCGACGCCCGAAGCGATCGAGCTGGAAACCGAACGGATCATCACCATGTGCGTGCCGCTCGAGCTCGACGACGACGCCGAGTACTCCGACCTCGCCGCCGCGAAGTACACGTCTGCCACGATCCAAACCGCCGAGCAACGCGTGCTGACCAGCGCGACCGAGGAGCGTGCCAGCTTCGCCGTCGACACCGTCCGCGACGCCCAACTCGGCGACGATCAGCTTGCCGCTGTCGATGAGATCGCCGGCGGGGGCGGTCGGATAGCGACCGTCGTCGGCCCTGCCGGGGCCGGCAAGACCACCCTGTTGCGCTCTGTCGCCGCCAGCTACGACCAGGCCAACAGACCCGTGATCGTGCTCGCCTTGTCGGCCGCCGCAGCGCGCGTCGTCACCGAGGAAACCGGGCTCGCGGCACACACGATCGCCGGGTGGCGGCTCGGTGCAGTTGACATGCCACGCGACGGCTTGGTGATCGTTGACGAGGCGTCGATGGTGCCCACCCTGGTGCTCGACGAAATGGTCCGCGTCGCCGGTGTCTACCGCTCCAAGATCACTCTGGTTGGAGACTTCGCCCAGATGGGAGCGCCCGAAGCCGGCGGTCTGCTGCGCGACCTGGCATCACTGCCCGCGACGGTTGAACTCACAGCGGTGCGCCGCTTCCGACACACCTGGGAAGCTGATGCGTCGCTGCAACTGCGCGCCCGCAACGTCGATGTCGCCCCGACATATGCGCAAGCTGGACGCATCATCGAATCCAGCACCGACACCCTGTTCGACGACGCCGCAGCCGCCTGGTGGACCGACACCGCAGCCAACAAGTCGGCGATGGTCGTCGTCGACACCGCCAGCGACGCCGCCGATGTGTCGACGCGCTGCCAGCATCATCTGATGGTCGACGGCCGCCTCGGTGACCACGTCGCCGACGCCGCCGATGGGTGCCGGATCCACATCGGCGACATGGTCCAGACACGGCGCAACACCAACGAGATCCTCGCCAGCGACCACCATCGCATCTTGAACCGCGACGTCTGGACCGTGACCGGCGTGACCGGTGACGGATCCCTCAAGGTCCGCCACGCCTCCCGCCACGCCACCGCCACCCTGCCGGTCAGCTACGTCAAAAGCGACGTCGTGCTCGCCTATGCAACCACGATCGCCGGGGCACAGGGTCGCACCGTCGACCGCGGCCACGTGGCGGTCACCCCACGGACCACCTCGGCGTCGCTGTACGTCGGCATGTCGAGAGGTCGCGAGTCCAACCACGCTCACGTCGTGCGCGACAGTCACGACCACACCGAGTTCGAACTCGGAGACCTCACCGGCGAACAAGCCTTCGCTGCCGCGATCGGCCGGGACCCGGAAGGGCAGTTGTCGGCACACACCGTCCGCGAGCGTTGGGAAATCGCCCGGCCCACCAGGACCGAGGCGCGGGCTACCGATCGGAGGCATCGGGAGGTCACTGCATGGTGGACGAAGCACGAGCGCGGGTTGCCCCCGTCGATGCGGACCGCGATCGCAGGCCGCCAACATCAGATCATCGACATGCTCGTCCCGCTTCCCAACGCAGACGCTCGACGCCAGGCGGTCACCACGTCGGCCGTCACCATCAACTGGCGCGAAACGGGCGCTGCCTTCCAGTTCCTCGATCGCCTCGGCCGCACCGCCGTTGCTTCGTCGAGTCGGGTCGGCGCGCACACAACGGCGCAGATCGCCCAGTACGAACGCTGAGCCGAGGAAGATGAAACAGAAGCCCGCGGAGCGATTGGGCCCGCGTGGACCGGCGACACTCCGTGGGCTCGCGCTCCTGAACGCCCGGCGCTCGAGACAGCGCCGGATCTCGGACGGCTGGGCTCAGGTCTAGGATCTTGTATGTCCAGTATTTCTGGACATGAGGTGTATGGTGTGCCGCATGGCCACCTCTGCCGAGACTCTCAAGGCGACTCTCAGCGAGACCGAGTACGGCGCCTTGGTAGTCCTCGCCGAGAGCACCACCCCGCTCTCGGGCCGGAAGGTCGCGGTTGCGCTCGACGTGTCACCGACCACGGCGAACGACGCGCTTGGTACCCTCGCCGAGGCAGGCTTCGCCACGTCGGAGAAGTTGGGACGTGCGACGCTGTGGCGGCTAGCGGTTTCACACCCTTCGATCAGCGCATGGTTGGAAGAAGTCATGCCGCCAGCGACCGCCTCCTCAAGCGGGTCGAGCCCGTACTCGACCGGCGGCGGAGGTGTTCGCCTGGAACACTCGTACGCCGCTTGCCTGATTGCGGGCCTGCTCGCAGGCGACTCGTTGACCGAGCTGGGGGACTCGCTCTCGGTCGAATCGATTCGTCTGCAAGCGAGCGACACGAGCGAAGTCGACGACATCCTGATCGACGGGCGCGACGCCCAAGGCGAGGTGCACCGAGCGTCGATCGCCGTACGTAGGAGCCCAGGTCTGACCTCGAGCGACGCTGCCTCGGTTCCGCTGTTCCGCGACTTCCTGACGGTGGTCATCGAGCAGTGGCCCGCCGTGGCCGCGGGTCGCTGGCGACTCGGCCTCGCCGTATCCACCAGTGCTAACGCGATCACCCAGCTGGCCGAACTTGCCGAACTCGCACGGTCGGTCCCGAACGGGGAAGAGCTTGAGCGCCGACTGAAGCAACCGCGTCGAACCAACGCCGGCGTCCGCGATCGATACGAACACATCAAGACCCTTGTCGAGAAGGCCTCGAACGGCCTTCCGTCGGCAGCGGAACTGGGAACAGTGCAACTGACGTGGCGGCTTCTGTCCAATCTCACCGTTCGCACCCTCCGCCTTGAGAGGACGGATCGCGCCGACCGAACTGCGGCGGTCAACACGTTGCAGCGAGTCCTCCAGGACGGCACGCCTGCAACGGCGGACGCCCTCTTCTCCCGTATTGAGGAGCTCGTAGGAATCTGGGCGTCGCAAGCAGCGGTACTGACCCAGTCCGTGATCCGTCGGAGTCTGAGCGACTACCCCCTATCGAGGTCTCCGAGAGTCGCCAGCGCGTGGGCGGTCATCGATCGACTGGGGGCGCGCCTGCGCGACTCGATCAGGCCGACGCTGCGAGCTGGCACCCAGTCTCTCGAGTTGGAGCGCTCGGTGGAGCGGTCCCGCCTCCACTCGGCGATGCAATCCGTCGGCGCTGCTCCCGGGGCGCTTGTTGTCACTGGTGAGCCCGACGTCGGAAAGTCAGCCCTGACTCTGCGGGTAGCCGAGGCGCTGCAGGACGATGGCGCGTCCGTCACAAGGCTCAGTCTTCGCGACCTGCCTTCGAGCGCGTCCGAGTTCGAGAGTCAGCTCGGCGGATTCGCCATCGGCGACGTCCTGGCCGCCGGCGAGTCACGGCCGGTCCGACTGATTGTCATCGACGGCGCCGAGAGCATCCTCGAGGGCAAGGGCCAGGTGCTGCAAGCATTGACCACGGCTGCGCTCAAGGCGGGCATCGGTGTTGTAGCAGTCACCCGTACAGACGGTTCACGACAGGTTGGACGGACGCTGGCGGACTCATGCGAGCTAGCCGGGACCGGCGCTGCACCAGAGGAACACGTCATCGGCCCGCTCACAATCGAGGAGAGTGAGCAACTGACGTCGACCTTCCCGTCGCTGGCGCGTCTGCGGGGCGATGCGCGAACCGGTTGGCTGCTCGGCCGCCTCGGCCTGGTCGACGCCCTGCTGCGCACCGGCGAGGACCTTGACCCGGCGGACCTGTTGTGTGAAGCGGGCGTGTACAGCGCCGTGTGGCGAACCGTGATTCGCCGCGACGAGATCCACGATGCTACATCGGCCTCTCCCGATGACCGGGAGAACGCTGCGCTACATGTGGCGAAGCGGGGCCTTGGGCTGCCTGGGGAGCCAGTTCATGGGACAGCGGCTGCTGAACTGCGATCCGATGGCGTGCTCCGGATCCCAAACGACGTGGCGGTGTCGATTGGCAATGAGTTCGCAACGGATCTGTTCCGCGACTTTGCGCTGTGTCGACTCCTGCTTTCCGAAGGCTGGGAGACGCTTGCCGCAGCAGGCGCTCCACGCTGGTCGATTCGAGCGACACGACTCGCCTGCCAAGCCCAACTCCTCGTACCGGACAGGACCAAGGCGTGGGCGACTCTGTCGAGTCATTTCATGGCGATCGCTGCGAGTCACGGTGACCGGTGGCTCGAGATTCCATTCGAGGCGCTCCTCACACTCGGCGATGCGGAAAAGGCCATTCGGCAACTCTGGAAGGCACTCACTGCCGATGACGGCTCATCGCTGGCGACCCTTCTCCGTCTCGCCGAAGCGCGTTACGTCAACAGCACCATCGGAGATCCCTTCGCCCTCGCACCCCTGGTGAGGGTGGCGTTCTGCGACAGGCCCACGATCGCCCCGGGCCCTCGATTTGGGCATCGAAGTGTCCACGAGGTGATCCAAGACCTCGTGCTTTCCTGGCTGCGGGGAATGGCCACCTCCCGACCCGAACCAGACAGCCTCCGACAGGCAGTTCGCGACACCATCCTCTCGGGCGACCCTCCGCTCTACGACGACTTCGCCATCGAGTCGCTCGCCACACTTGGCCCCGACCTCGACGCTCGAGCGGAGGCATGGCTTCGCGCCGTCCTGAAGGACCGACCGGGCCACCTGAATCCGGCCGTGGAGTCGTTCGCCGTGGCGCTCAGCATGTCCAAGGCCCGTCCCGCGCTGCTCCTGGATCTCGCTGAGGCCTACTACATCGAGCTGCCCGACCCGGGAGACTTGTGGGGCGGCGGAGGCATGCTCGACGACGGAATCCGGGACTTCAAGCACGGACTAGGTCCCGGTTTTGGTGTCCCTTTCGCCGCCTGGTACTACGGCCCCTTCTTCCGCCTACTGAACGCGCTGCCTGTTGAAACGATCGGCTTCATCAACCGAATGCTTGACCACGCAGCGAGGTTCCGCGTGCAGAAGCTGTCGTCCTACGAGTCCGACGACGGCCATGCTGATGAACCGGAAGGGGTTCGTCTAGCTCTACCGAGTATCGGCGAACGGTTGTATGTCGGCGACAGCCACGTCTGGGCCTGGTACCGCGGAACAAGCGTCGGTCCCTACGCATGCATGAGTGCGCTCCTTGCCGTGGAGCGCTTCACCGACCACTTGCTGGAGGGACTCGGTGTTCCCGCCCGGAGGATCGTTGAACTCCTGCTCGCCGAGTGTCACAACCTTGCGATGCCAGGGCTCGTTGTCGGCTTGCTGACTCGTCACCCGACTGCCGCAGGCGATCTATTGGACCCCTTCCTCATCGCCCCTCCGATCTGGCATCTCGAAGTCTCTCGCGTCACGGGCGAGTACGGCATCCGCGCGCGGGATCCGGACGCCGACAAGCTGACCGGATCTGAACGGCGGGGCTTCACCTTCCACGACACCGTGGGCGAGATGGTGGTCAACGCCCGTCTCGCCGGCGACGAAGAGCGCCTGGCTCAACTTGCGACCCTCGGTGAGAGCCTCGTCGCGTCAGCCCAGGCCGAGCTGAACGATTCAACCGGGGACCACGACGACTACCTGGCACTGATCGAAAGCTGGGCCGCCGAGTTCCGCATCGAGAACTACCGGGCGAGCACCAGTGGAGACCGGGTCCTCATCCGGTTCGAACGGCCCGAGCCCATTGAACTTGTCCTGGCTTCACGCAACGCAGAGCTTCAGACGACCAACGTTCTCTACGGACTCCAAAACAAGTACGGGCGCTCCAACGACGATCCGAACGAGTGGCCTCTCGACGATCTGGGAGACGACCTAGCGACCGCCCGGCGAATCGAGGACTCCTCAGATGCCCCGGAAGGCATCCCGTGGCCGGAAGACGCGCTCGTTTCAGTTGCAGCTGCCGCACTCCGTGCGCATGCGACGGGGCTCGCGGCCATTAACGGCCCCGACCTCCTCTGGGCGGCGGAGGCCGTCTTGTGGGCCGCGGAGAATCCACGGATCGACTTCATGAGCTACCACGAGACGACCTTCCCGATGGGGGCGGATCGAGCAGCCGCCGCGGCACTCCCGCTCTTGCTTCTTGCACCATTCGACGACCTCAACCTTGACGGATTGCGCGTCGAGGGCGCCCTGGAGGCCCTTGCGACCAGTCTCTTCGACGAGGTTCGTGCCATCTACGTGAAGGGCTGTGAGCCGCTTTGGCAGGTGCCGTGCGACCTGGACGAAGGCACAGGCGTCTGCCGTCGACACGTTCCGGCCTGGTCGGCCGCGATCGCGGGTCTGCGCGATTGCAGGCTCGGCCCATGGAACCAACGGACTCAGCGTAGAGAGCCGGATCCGCTGCCACCGCCGTTTGGCGAGACGCTGCCCGACGTCGCTGACGACGCGTTGATGGTCAACCGGCTACGCATGCCCCTGGCGTGCATGGTCGATGCTCGGCGCGTGCCATGCCTCCGGGAGGAGCTCGACGGCCTGTGGAGCTCGCTCTGGGACTCGTATCGCCGAGGTGTAGCCGAGTGGTGGAAGGAGGGGTACGACCACCATGCCCAGACCTCCCACGAGCCGATCGCCCGACGGATGGTCGAGATCACGCTCGACGGCGATCGGGATCTACTCACCGCGTTTATTGAGACACTCGCAGTTAACGCGAACGCGTTGCACCTGCTGTTCGAGGGGTTCGCAACGGTCTTCACCTACGACGAGAGCCTGCGGGCGTCGATGGATGCGTTCTGGCCCTGGGCGCTTGGCGTCGCTCTGGATGCGGTTGGCGATGGCCCAAGTCTCCGGTCCGAACATCATTGGTTCGACTACATGACCGCTGCACTGCTGCCGACTCCCAGCCCGCACTCCTGGGACCCGAACATCGACGTCACTCTCACTCGGTCTCGGGTCACCTGGATTCAGCCTGATGCCCTTGTGGGACTCGACGAACGCTGGCTCCAACTCGGGCGGTGGGAGCCGAAGGCAGTCGATGCGATCATCAAGTTCGCCAAGAGTGCCCCGATCGCGTGGCAAACGACAACCGCGTTCGACTGGATCGAGACGGTGATCGACGGAAGGTACGACCTGATCGCCAATCGCCTCTACTACCTGGAGGAGTGGCTCAGCGAGCTCCGCAAAGCAGGCATCATCGCAAGCGAGGTCAAGAGTCAGTACCACCGCATCATCGACGGACTGGCTGCGGCAGGCGACCGCCCCGCTGTTCGGCTCCAGCAACTGGACGAGTGAGTCCTCGGGCGAGCCGACGGCTGCCTACGGGAGCAAGCACCGATGGCCTCGAGCTGCTTGATGACGCCGCGATCCTTTCCGGACAGGAGCTCGACGACGGCGAACTACGCCGCGCCGTTGTCGCGCTGCCCCTCCCTCGTCCTGGTCGGGCCCTTGGCATCATCTCCTGGCGGTCAGGCCCCCGACGACCAAGCGGAGACTATTCGTGGTCGAGGCGCATGATGTTTTCGACGGCGTTGGCGATCTGGATGCCGCGGCCGCCGTGCCGTGTCGGGGTGGCGCTGGTCGTGGTACCGGCGCCGAGCCGGGCGTAGGGCTCGATTTCGGTGGTCTTGGTGACATGGCTGCCGGCGCCAACCGAGGCGTGGTGGCCGATCGTGCAATGCGGGTCGACCATTGCTCCCTCACCGATCCACGTGCGGGGCCACAGTTCGGTACCTGTGCCGATCCAAGCACCTTGCTGGACAAGCGCGTGGGCGCCGAGCGCGGCGTCGCGTCCGATGTGCGCGTACGCGCCGACGCGCGCATGCGCGCCGATCGTCGCGCCAGCTTCGACTCGGGCGTCGCGATGTACCTTCGCGGTCGGGTCGATCGACGCCGCAGGGTGGATGCCAGGGCGGTGGACCCGATTGCCAGCCGGAGTAGCGATCTCCACGCTCCGAGAGTCGTACCACCAGCCCGACTGATGCGCCTCGTTGTTGAACGGGTCGCGTTGGATCACTTCGCCGCTGGCGAGGAAGAAGCGTCCCGGTCGGGCTTCGATCTGCTCCAGGCGTTGACGGTGATCGGCAATGTCTTCGTTGAGCGCTTCCGCGAGCGCTGGGTCGACGATCGCGTCGAAATCCTGATCGGCGCGGTCAAGGTCGGCGAGTGCTTCGCGGATCGCGAACTCCTCCTGGGACAGGTCAATCAGGGGCACTCCGAGTCCGGCGGCCTCGGGCCAGTCGGGGAGGTAGTCGAGGCGGTTCAGCGCGTCGACGAAACGTTGGGCGTCTGCTGGTTGATCGTTGCTGTTGGACATGTCGGGTCCTTTCGGCGGGCGTGGAGGCTGGGGAGGTCTT
>CAXBAZ010000084.1:0-9783 GCA_963973395.1 uncultured Acidimicrobiaceae bacterium | reverse complement strand
TCGGGCCGCAGGCCGACCCAGCCGAACCCGTCGGCACCCACCAGTGTGGTGGTGACACCCTGGCGGACGGCGGCGAGCCCATCGTCGTGGCCGGTGAGCGCAGCCATCTCGATGTGGGTGTGCGTATCGATGAAGCCTGGCGCGACGACGCGACCGGTCGCGTCGATGGTCGTCTCGCGTCCGGCGGATCCGAGGTCTCCGATCTCGACGATGACACCGTCCCTGATCCCGACGTCACCGGTGGTCGGCGTCGCGGCCGGCGTGCCGTCGACCACCGTGCCGCCCGCGATCACGGTGTCGAAGGACCTCACTGCAGCGCCCCCCGTGCGGCGAGTGGAATCGTCTCGACGACCACTCCGTCCCGTACTCCGAGGAACTCGTCGTGCAGCACGGTCGTCTCGTCGCTGTAACCCGGCACGAACACGATCCGGTCGGCCACTGCCAGATCGATGTCGGTGCCGTCGGTGCGCTCGAGCCTGAGGTGCTCGGCGAAGACCTGGGCCACCACCATGTCGTCGTGGTCGCGTGGGTACGGCTGGGCCGTGCGGCTCGGCAACGCCTTCCACCCGGTGTCGAGGATCGCGACGTCGGCCTGCGGGCGCGACGCCACCGAGCCCACCACGAACAGGGCTTGCTCGAGATCGACATGGCAACTCTCGCGGTAGAAGCGATCCATCAAGCACCCGCCGCCTGCCTGGATCTCCGTGACACCGTCGATCCTGCTGCTGATCCCGTAGCTGCCCGACCCGCCGCAGCTCACGATGCCGACCGCGATACCTGCCTGCTCGATGGCATCCCGGGCCGCGATCAGCGTGCCGATCGCGTCGGTGATCCGGGAGGTCTTCTCGAG
Source organism: uncultured Acidimicrobiaceae bacterium (assembly GCA_963973395.1). Classification (GTDB taxonomy): domain Bacteria; phylum Actinomycetota; class Acidimicrobiia; order Acidimicrobiales; family Ilumatobacteraceae; genus Ilumatobacter. The sequence goes on along the minus strand of CAXBAZ010000084.1, from coordinate 8,933 downwards.
CAGCGGCCAGACGGTGAGCAGGTGGCCCTCGTAGCCCATGACGCCCGCGAACGTCGCCTCGGAACGGTCGATCTCGCGCGCGAGGTCGACCGCCTGCCCAGCGGAACGGACACCGGCCCGATTCATCCCGATGTCGACCTCGATCACGAGCGGGATCGAGGTCTCGTACGACCTTCCGGCTTCGGTGGCGAATCGCACGTGGTCCGCCGAGTCGACCGCCGCCGCAACCCACGCGGCCCGGTTGAGGCGCGCCAACCGGTCCCACGCCGAACGAGTGGACGGCTGGTTGGCGATCAACACCTCGCCGACACCGGCCGCGACCATCTCCTCGGCTTCCGAGACCTTTGCGCAGGTGACACCGATCGCTCCCGCGTCGATCATGGTTCTCGCGAGTCGCGGGCTCTTGTGGCCCTTGACGTGCGGTCGCCAACCGACCCCCGCCGCCGACATCGCCCCCGCCAGCGTCACACAGTTGGCCTCGAATGCGTCGAGGTCGACAACCAGCGACGGTGTCGGGACGTCGTGCAGCCCGAGTCCGAGACTGCCGTGCGGTCGGCCCATCAGCACATCGTCCTGCTCACGATGGCGTGCAGGGTGGGTCGCTGTTGCAAGTTCGCCTCCGGCAGATCGGTCATCAGGTCAGGACCGTCGGAGTCCCGGTGCCGACGTCAAATGTTGGACATATGGTAGACCAGGGACGGGTCTTGATCAATGGTGCTCTGAGTGTAAACATCAGACAATAGAGTTGGAGTCAGGGTGATGGGGGCAGACATGTCACAGGCGAACGCTGCGTCGGCGTCAGCACCGCGGCCGGTGGTCACGTTCGTCGATCCACTGACCTGGTCGCGCGAATTCTCGTACGAGGTCGAGCACTCCATCCTGACCTCGGCCGGGGTCGATCTGCGAATCCCGGCCGACGAAGCCGAACGCGACCGTCTGCTTCCGATCGCCGACGTCGTCATCTCGAGCGGCACGCTGCGCGTGGATGCCCGATCGATCGAGTCCATGCGGACGTGCGTCGGCATCCAGTGCTACTCGGTCGGCATGGACGCCGTCGACCATGTGGCAGCCGCCGCTCGAGGCATCGAGATCGCCAACGTCAACGCGAGCACCGCCGACGTGGCCGACCACACGATGGCGCTCGTGCTCGCGGCACAACGCCGGATCCCGGCGATGCTGGCCGCAACCGACGCGCGGCAGTGGACGTTGCGGGACCTGACCGAACCGTGGGAGATCCGCCGGCTCGCCGGACAGGTGTTCGGGGTGGTCGGGGCCGGGCGGATCGGTCGTCAGGTCGTCGCCAGGGCCCAGGCCTTCGGGTTCGAGACGATCGCCGTCGATCCGTTCCCGCCGGAACCGCCGATCGACGGACTCGCGATCGTCCCTGTCGACGAACTCCTCCGACGCAGTGACGTGATAGTGGTGTGCGCGTCGTTGAACGACGAGTCGCGCGGATTCTTCGACGCCGGGTTCTTCGCCCGAACGAAGCCGGGTGTGCTGTTCGTCAACACCGCCCGCGGCGGCCTCGTCGACGAGGAGGCCCTCGCCGATGCCCTCGACTCTGGACAGGTCGGTCTGGCGGCGTTGGACGTACGGGCACAGGAACCGCCGCTCGCAGCAGGCGATCGACTCACGGGGCACCCTCGGGTGTTGCAGACTCCGCACATGGCGGCGATGTCGACGCAGAGCCGCATCGACATCCACCCGCTGGTCGCCGAGAGTGTGCTCGGCCTCCTGCGGCGTGCCGGCCGTCTCCCCGCCGAGGAATCGGTGTCGTGACCGTGCGCAGCGGGAACGGTGACGAGCAGAGCCCGTCGGGGCGACGCATCCGCGCCGGCATCATCGGACTGAGTTGGATCGGAGCGGATCGGGCCGGAGCAGCGTCCCTGCCGGTACTCGGTACCGCTCCGCCGTACAGCCATGCGTCGACGTTCGAGGCGATCGGTGGGATCGACGTCGTGGCGGTGTGCGACCTGAGCAAACGAGCCGTCGACGAGTTCCGCCGGCGATGGGCGTCGGTGTGGCCGCACACGATGACGTTCACCGACGTCGACGACATGCTGCAGCACGAACTCGACCTCGTGTCGGTGGTGGTTCCCGATCATCTGCACGGGGACATGATCCGACGCTGTCTCGATGCAGGGGTCCGGATCATCTTCGGCGAGAAGCCCTTCACGACCGATCTGACGGAGGCCGACGAGCTCCTGCGCCTGATCGAGGCAGCAGGTGCCACCGTGGCGGTCAATCACACGTGGCGGTGGCGACCGGAGGTCGTCGAGGCGCTGGCGATCATCAGGTCGGGCTCACTCGGACCGGTCTCGCACGTCACGATCGAGGCGGGCGGACCGCGCGCGATGCTGTTCCGCAACCTCAGCCACTTCCTCGATGTGGCGGTCCACCTCGCCGACTCGACCCCGACCTGGGTCAGCGCCGAGCTCGAGGACGCCGACGACTACGGTCTGTCGTACCGGGGCGATGGCGGCACCGATCCGCAGCTCGACCCCGGGGCGACCGCGCTGATCGGCTTCGATGGCGGTATCCGGGCGTACGTGTCGGGCTGCAAGCGCTCCTCGGCCGACGTACTGATCAGCGTTGCGTGTCGCGAGGGCCGCATCATCATCGACGCGCTCGGCGCGCGAGTGATCGAGACACGTCGCGCGAGCGACGGCACGCCGGGTTCCGTGAGCAGGCCGGTGGTGAGCCCGCTCGGTCCGAGGTTCACGGTCACCGGAATGCGCGCCGGCGTCGAGGACCTCATCGACGCCCATCGCCGGGGCCGCGAGCCATCGGGGTCGGCGCGATCGGCGCGGACGACGGTGGCGCTGATCGACGCCGTGCTGCGATCACACGCCGCCGGCGGCGGGCGGGTTGCGGTCTCATGAGCCGTGCAGAGTTCTACGAACGGGTCGAATCGACGCTGGGAGAGATCAAGGACGACGGCCTGTGGAAGGCCGAGCGAATGATCTCGTCACCCCAGTCGCGAACCGTGACGTTGTCCGACGGCACCCACGTCCTCAACTTCTGCGCCAACAACTACCTCGGGCTGGCCGACCGTCCCGAACTCACGACGGGGGCGGCCGACGCGATGGAACGGTTCGGGTTCGGCATGGCGTCGGTGCGCTTCATCTGCGGCACACTCGATCTGCACCGCACCGTCGAGCGGGAGATCGCCGATTTCATGGGCACCGACGACGCCATCTCGTTCGCGGCCTGCTTCGATGCGAACGCGGCGGTCTTCGAACCACTCCTGGGCGAACACGATGCGATCGTGTCCGACTCGCTCAACCACGCCTCGATCATCGACGGCATCCGGCTGTGCAAGGCACGCCGATATCGTTTCGCGACCCGAGACCTGACCGACCTCGAAGCGAAGCTCGAAGCCGCCCGGGACGACGGGGCCGAGACGATCCTGATCGTCACCGACGGTGTGTTCTCCATGGACGGGTACGTCGCCGACCTGCGGTCGATCTGCGAGGCGGCCGACCGATTCGATGCCCTCGTGATGGTCGACGACTGCCACGCGACCGGACTGATCGGCCCGAACGGGCGCGGGACGCCCGCGCTGCACGGCGTCGCCGATCGAGTGGACATCGTGACGAGCACGCTCGGCAAGGCACTCGGTGGGGGCATGGGCGGCTTCGTCGCCGCCCGCCGCAGTGTGATCGACCTGCTGCGTCAACGAGCGCGGCCGTACCTCTTCTCGAATGCCCTGGCGCCGGCGCTCCTCGGGGGTGCGCTGGCCGGTCTCCGGCTGGCCCGCGACGGCGACGAGCTGCGCGCCCGACTCGATGCGAACGCGCGCCGCTTTCGCGGCCGGATGTCCGACGCGGGCTTCACGCTGTCGGGTGCCGGGCACCCGATCGTCCCCGTGATGATCGGCGACGCACAACTGGCCACCGAGATGGCCGACCGCCTCCTGGATCGGGGCGTGTACGTCATCGCCTTCTCGTTCCCCGTCGTGCCGCGGGGAACCGCCCGTATCCGTACGCAGATGAACGCCGCCCACTCGACCGACGACATCGATCGAGCGGTCGCCGCGTTCGTCACGGTGGGTCGTGAGCTCGGGCTCGTCACATGACCGGCCACCGATTCGTCCCCACCACCTCGACACCGGGAGCATCCACATGACACGCGTCGCAATCGTCACGGGAGCAGGCGGCGACATCGGGCGATCGGCGTCGCTGACGCTCGCCGCCGCCGGATTCGCGGTGGTCGCCGCCGACGTCGACGACGACGGTGTGGCCGCGACGGTCGAGTCGATCGTGGCATCCGGTGGCGTCGGCTCTGCGGCCCACCTCGACGTCACCGACCGCACCAATGCGATCGAGGTGGTCGAGGCCGCGAAGTCGACGGGCACGGTCGGTGTGCTCGTCAACTGCGCCGGCAACCTGCGACCGACCGCTGTGATCGACATCGCCGAAGCCGAATGGAACCTCGTGCTCTCCGTCAACCTCACCGGCACGTTCCTGTGTTCACAGGCGGTGCTCGCCCCGATGCGTGAGGCGGGTTGGGGTCGCATCGTCAACCTCAGTTCGACCGCCGGCAAGAACGTGTCGACCGTCGGCGGGGCGCACTACACCGCGGCGAAGGCCGGGGTGCTCGGATTCACCCGTCACCTCGCCAAGGAGGAGGCCGCGCACGGCATCACGGTCAACGCGGTGTGTCCCGGCCTCATCGACACACAGATGGTGCGCAACACGATCACTCCCGAACGCCAACAGGCGTACGCCGATTCCTTTCCGATCAACAGACTCGGCACGGCCGACGAGGTCGGCCACCTGGTCGGCTTCCTGGCGTCGGATCGCGCCGCCTACATCACCGGGGCGTCCCTCGACATCAACGGTGGAGACCTGATGATCTAGGGCGTACCCGCCCGGAACGATCAGCTCGAGCGCACGGCGCCGACCGTGTGCGCCGGCTCGGGATGGAAGCACGCGAACCGGTGGCCGTCGTCGGCATCGTCGAGCAGAACCGGAACCTCGGTCGCACACCGCTCGGTCGCCTTCCAGCAACGGGTACGGAACCGGCAGCCCGACGGAGGATCCTGGGGCGAAGGGACATCGCCCTCGAGCAGGATCCGCTGCTTGGTCGCGCGGCGTTCGGGGTCCGGCACCGGAACCGCCGAGAGCAGCGCCTTGGTGTACGGGTGCCGGGGCGAGTTGTACACCTGATCCCTGGTGCCGGTCTCGACGATCTGACCGAGGTACATCACGGCGATCCGGTCGCAGATGTGCTTGACGACGGCGAGATCGTGGGCGACGAGCAGGTACGAGAGCGACAACTCGTCCTGGAGCGCCTCGAGCAGATTGACGATCTGGGCCTGGATCGACACGTCGAGTGCCGAGATCGGCTCGTCGAGGACGAGGAACTGTGGGTTGAGCGCCAGCGCCCGTGCGATGCCGATCCGCTGACGTTGGCCACCCGAGAACTCGTGCGGAAACCGCGACCCAACTTCGCTGCCGAGCCCGACCAGCTCGAGGAGTTCGTCGACCCGGCGCCGCCGGTCGGCTGCGCCGGCCGATATGGAGTGCACGATGAGCGGCTCGGCGATGATCGCGCGGGCGGTCATGCGCGGGTTCAGCGACGAGAAGGGATCCTGCAGGACGATCTGCATCTCGCGCCGGAACGGACGGAGCTGTCGTCCCGTGAGCTGTGTGATGTCGACCCCGTGGAACGTGATCGTGCCTGCCGTCACGTCGCGCAATCGCAGGAGAGCGTGGCCGGATGTCGACTTGCCGCACCCCGACTCTCCGACGACGCCGACCGTCTCGCCGGAGTGCACCGTGAGATCGACCCCGTCGACGGCGCGGATCACACCGCGTTGACGGCGGAGCACGGGAGATTTCACCGGGAAGTGAACCTCGAGCCCCTCGACCCGCAACAGCTCCTCGCCGAGCGGGAGCCGCCGATGGATGTCCTGACGACTCATCGGACCACCACCCCGGTCTCGAGGTACACCGGGTCGGCGACCTCCTCGGGGAAGTGGCACGCTGATCGGTGGGCGAGGTGGGCGCTGAACTCTCGCAGCTCCGGCTCATCGGTGCTGCACACGGATCTGCCCTGCGACACCGAACACCGTGGGTGGAAGTAGCACCCGCTCGGGGGGTAGGCGAGCGACGGTGGCTGACCGGGGATCGACGAGATGGACGTGACCTCGGCATCGATGCGCGGCAGACTCTCGAGCAAGCCGACGGTGTACGGGTGCGACGGCGACGCGAACAGAGCACGCACATCGGCGGTCTCGACCGTCTTGCCGCCGTACATCACCAGTACCCGGTCGGCCATCTCGGCGATCAGACCGAGGTCGTGCGTGATCAACACCATCGCTGCGTCGGTCTCGTCCCGGATCGACGTGAGGACGTCGAGGATCTGCGCCTGGATGGTGACGTCGAGGGCGGTGGTGGGTTCGTCGGCGATGAGCAGCTTGGGTCGATTGACGATCGCCATCGCGATCATCGCGCGCTGTCGCATGCCACCGGAGTACTCGTGGGGGTACTGGCTGTAGCGCGTCGAGGGGCTCGGCACGCCGACGAGTTGCAGCAGTTCGATGACGCGCGCCTTGGCCGCCTTCTTCGACACCTTCTCGTGGACCCGGATGGCTTCGGCGATCTGATGACCGATCGTTCTGACCGGGTTGAAGGACGTCATGGGATCCTGGAAGATCATCGCGATCTCACGACCGCGGATGGCCCGCATCTGCTTCGCCGGCATGGTCAGCAGATCGCGTCCCTCGAAGAGGATCTCGTCGCCGGTGACGATGCCGGGAGGTGTCGGTACGAGGCCCATCACCGCGCCCATCGTGACGCTCTTGCCGGACCCGGACTCGCCGACCACCCCGAGTACCTCGCCTGGGTAGATGTCCCAGCTCACGCCGCGGACCGCGTCGACGACGCCGAACTCGGTGGTGAAGCTCGTCGTCAGGTTGCGCACGGACAACAGTGGCGTGCGGGTTTCGGTGGTCGGAGTGGACAATCCGGTTCGGTCCTTCACATCTGTTGCCGTGGGTCGAGTGCGTCACGGAGACCGTCGCCGATGAAGTTGATCGCCAGCACCGTGAGTGCGATCGCGAGGCCTGGCGGGATCCACATCCACGGCATGTCTTCGAGAATGGTCAACGACTTCGCCTCTTCGAGCATGCCGCCCCAACTGGCCTGCGGCTGCTTGACACCCAGACCGAGGAACGACAGGGCCGCCTCGAGCAGGATCGCCTGGGCGCTCAGGAGGCTGCCGACGACGGTCAGCGGTGCGATCACGGACGGTGCCACGTGCTTGAGCATGATCCGGAGTCGGCCCGAACCCGTGGCGCGGGCAGCGAGCACGAAGTCGGTCTCCTTCACCGACAGCGTCATCTGGCGCACGATCCGACAGGCCGTCGGCCATTCGAAGAGTGCGATCACCACCACGATGGTCGTGACGCTCGGACCGAGCACGGCCACCAGCAACAAGATCAGCATCAGCGACGGGAACGACAGGAACACGTCGACGAACCGCATGATGGTCGCGTCGATCCAGCCTCCGAACACCCCGGCGAGGAGGCCGAGCAACAGCCCGAGCACGGCGGCCGATGCTGCCGCCGCCACGCCGACGGTGAGCGACACCCTGGCTCCGTACAGGAGGCGACTCAAGACGTCGCGACCTGCCGAATCGGTACCCAGCCAGTGTTCGGAGCTGGGTCCGACCCTCAACGCTCGGAGGTCGATCTCGTTCGGATCGGCCGGGGCGAGCCAGGGCGCGGCGAGCGCGATCAGACAGATGATGACGACGAAGATGAGCCCGCCGAACGCCAGCCGGTGACGTCGGAAGCGACGCCAGGCGATGCGGCTCGGTGACTGGATGCGACGTGTCCGGACGACCTGCTGATGCTGATCGGCGACGAGCAGCTCGGCGTGTTGCCCGGCGTGTTGCTCGACGTGTTGCTGGGCGTGTTGCTCGCTCACAGCCGGATCCTCGGGTCGAGTATCGCGGCCAGGACGTCGGCGGCGAGGTTGAAGAGGAGTACCAGTACCGCGCTGGCCATGACGACGCCGATGATGATCGGATAGTCGCGACCCGTGATGCCCTCGAGCACGAGTTGTCCCATCCCGGGCCACGTGAAGATGGTCTCGATGATGACGGTGCCGGCGAGGAGTGACGGAACCTGGATCGCGACGACGGTGATGAGCGGTATCAGCGCGTTGCGCAGACCGTGACCGATCACGATCGAGAAGGGCCGCACACCTTTCGCCACGGCGGTCGTGATGTAGTCCTGTTTGAGAACGTCGAGCATGCTCTGGCGGGTGTAGCGGACGTAGGGGCCGATGAGCACGGCCGACAGCACCCCTGCCGGCATGATCAGATGTCTGACGGAGTCGAGCAGACCGGATTCGCCGCCGAGCGTTCTCTGCCCGCCGCTCGGCAACCAGCCGAGCCGGAGCGAGAAGACGTAGATCGCCATCAGACCGAGGAAGAAGTTGGGAATCGAGATCGCGACCATGCTCACGGTCGAGGAGCTGTAGTCGAACCATGTGTTCTGCCGGAGTGCCGCGAGCACACCGATCGGGATGCCGATGAGCAATGCGATCGAGACGCCTGTCGCCGTGAGCACCACGGTCGGGCCGATCCGTTCGGAGATCAGTTCGGTGACCGGCGTGCGCCGCTGGAACGATGTCCCGAGGTTGCCTTGGGCGACCTCGCCGACCCACGCCACGTACTGCTCCGGTATCGAGTCGTTGAGGTTGAGCGCGTCTCGCCGTTGGTCGAGGTATGCCTCGGATGCATCGAACTCCTCGATGCTCATCGTCATCAGCAACGGATCTCCGGGCAGCATGCGGGTGATGACGAACGAGACGAGCAGAATTCCGAAGAGCACGGGAATCGCCACCAGGAGTCGGCGGATCGCGTATCTGACCATGTTGGGTTCCTTCGAGGGGTGGACATCAGAATGACAGCTGCGG
>CAXBAZ010000083.1:0-9827 GCA_963973395.1 uncultured Acidimicrobiaceae bacterium | reverse complement strand
CCGGCCGTCTGCACACGAAGACGAACCTCATGGAAGAGCTCAAGAAGGTCCGGCGCGTGGCCGAGAAGGGCGCCGGAGTCGTGACCGAGACACTCCTGGTCATCGATGCCACCACCGGCCAGAACGGTCTGGCCCAGGCCCGGGAGTTCCGCGAGGCGACCGACGTCACCGGCGTCGTGTTGACCAAGCTCGACGGGTCGGCCAAGGGCGGCATCGTGTTCGCGATCGAGACCGAGATGGGGATCCCGATCAAGCTCGTCGGGCTCGGCGAACAGCTCGGCGACCTGATCCCGTTCGACCCGAACGAATTCGTCTCGGCCTTGTTCGACCGCTCCTGACGGCGGACCGAAAAATCTTCGAGCGCTGGGAACCGATCTCGACTCGAGGACGTCCAAACGGCATGAAGCGACATCCCTCACGCTGGGCGCCCGCAGTCGCGGCCGTCCTGATCCTGGCCGCATGTGGCGGTGCCGACGACGGTGACAGCTCGCCGCCCGTCGACGCGCCCACCGAACCGTCCGACACCACGACGGCGTCGGATGGCGACGGTCTCAGAGCGCCGACACCGATCGAGGTCGTCAGCGGCGGAGCCGGTGGCGGTGCCGCGAATGCCGTCGCCGAGACGTCGACGGTCGCAGGCGACGACATGGCGACCACCGACATGCGTATGGCCCAGTGGATAGCCGAGTACGTGATCGGCGACGGAATGCCGGCGATGCCCACGAACGACATCGGCTACGTCTTCGATACGAGCACACCTGTGACCTCCGAGCAGGTGGCGACGGTCGCGGCCGCGCTCGGAGTGACGGGTGAGCCGGTACGGATCGACGAGGGGTACGGCGTGAGCTGGCGGGTCGGTCCCGACGACGGCTCCGAGCCGAGCGTGTGGGTGTCCGACGACGCCCAGCAGAACTGGAACTACAACGCCGCCTGGGACGACACCGTGTACTCCGATGCATGCGCGGTGTCGGTCGACGCCGACGGCAACGAGACGAGCGACTGTCCCGAGCCGACGCCGCCGGCCGGTGTCCCGTCCGGTGACGAGGCCGAACGGCGGACGATCGAGGTCCTGACGGCGCTGGGCGTCGATCCATCCGGTCTCCGGTACGACACGACGGCCGACGAGTGGTCCGCCAACGTGGTTGCCTCCGATGCCACCGACGACCGTGCGGCGACGCGGTCGTGGTACTTCGGCTTCGGCGGCGAAGGTGTCATGCAGTACGCAGGAGGCACGCTGGCGCCGACGCGGCCGGTCGGCCCCTACCCGCTGATCGACCTCGACACGGCGGTCGCCCGACTCGGCGACGGGTTCTACGGCGGTTTCGGCGGGGGACTCGCGGTCGACGACGTCGCCCGTGCCGTGACCGAACCTGCTCCAGACGTCGAGGAGCCCGTCTCCGACGATGCGCCGCCGGCCGACGACCCCGTGCTCGTCGATCCGATCCCGGTCGATCCGGAGCAGCCCGTCGAGCCGGTCGTCGTCACGCTGGTCGACGTGCAGCCCGACCTGTGGTGGGCGTGGGACGCCGACGGCACCGTGTGGCTGCTGCCGGCCTACCGCTTCATCGACAGCGACGGTGGATGGCACGTCGCCCCCGCGGTCACCGACGAGTTCCTGATCCAGGCCGATCCGGGCGTGATCGGGGAACCGATCCCCGTGGAGCCCGACGGAGGCATCGGCGACGGCGCCGAGCCCGTCGCTCCCGCCGAGACGACGCCCGGCGAGACCGTCCCTGTTGAGTCGGCGCCGCCCGTCGAGACGACGCCGCCCGTCGAGACGACGCCGCCCGTCGAGACGACGCCGCCCGTCGAGACATCCGGTGAGGTATCGTCCACGATCGATCCCGATGTCGCCATCGCCGAACTGGAAGCGTTCGTCGGCCTGTCCGTCGAGGAGTTCACCGCCGAAGCGAAGGCCCTCGGGTTCCAGACCCGGGTCGTCACGCAGGACGGCGAATCGCTGCCGGTCACGATGGACCTCCGGCCCGATCGCGTCAACGTCGCCGCCGAGGGATCGACCGTGGTAGCGATCGATTCGATCGGCTGATCCGATGCGTCCGCTCTCGGTCGTCGTGGCACTCGTCGGGATCACCCTGGCGGCGTGCGGAGATCCGGCGCCGTCCGGTGGTCCCGTGCCGCCGGCGTCCCCGGCCGGATCGTTGGTCCCGGTCACGACGACCGAGCCGGTGCCCGGTACCGGAGAGCCGTACGACCCGGCGGCGCGTCTCCGGCCGGAGCTCGTGACGATCTCTCCCGAACGGGCGGCACCGGGAGACCGCGTCGAGCTCGGGTACCCCCAGCAGACGGAGCGCGGTGTCGCGTTCGTCCTGGAGCGAGCGATCGGCGAGACGTGGAGCACGACTCATCTCCTCACGTCGTCGACCGACGGGTACGACAGCCAACCTTCATCGGTGTCGGTCGATGCCGCCGAAGGCTACGCCTGGGAGGACATCGGGATCGCCGGCCCGGGGCCGGACCATCTGTTGATCCCCGACGACGCCACGCCCGGGCCGTACCGGATCTGTACGGCCAACGCCCGCGAGAACTTCTGCGCCGAGATCGACGTGATCGATGGCACCCCGGTCACGACGACCTCGGAGAGCACGACCCCGGTCACGACGACCCCGGTCACGACGACCCCGGTCACGACGACCCCGGTGACGACGACCCCGGTCAGCACCACCGTGCCGGTCGTTGCCGTCCACGAGGAGGTTTCGTTCTACCCCGCCTGTGGCAACGAGACCCTCACCTTCGAGGGACGAACGTGGTATCAGCTCAACCACCTCGACGGCTACGACGAGGACTACGCCACGATCTATCAGGAGTTCGCCGACGCCGAACGTGACCCCTCACCGGTGGTCGGCACACGTGGGTTCGCTCCGGCCGTGGTCGAACCGGGCCCAGGAGACGACGTCGGCACGCTGGTGATCTGGGCCGACGGGGTCGCCCGCTGGGTCTCGAACAGCGGTGACCTCGACGTCTGGATGGTCGACGACGAGATCACCTACGACTGGGTCTGCTGATTGCGAGTTGTGCCTGGCACAACTCGCAACAGGGCGCCCTGGCACAACTCGCAACGCGCAATCGGTAGCCTCGACGGTGCATGTTCGACAATCTGTCCAATCGACTCGACGGGATCGTCAAGCGGCTCCGTAGCAAGGGCCGGCTCACCGAAGCCGACGTCGACGAGGTGATGCGGGAGATCCGCTCGGCCCTCCTCGAAGCCGACGTGAACGTGACCGTGGTCCGCTCGGTGTGCAACCGCATCCGTGAACACGCGATCGGCGCCACCCGCTCGCAGGCGCTCGATCCCGGCCAGCAGGTCGTCAAGGCCGTCAACGACGAGCTGACCCGCATCCTGGGCGGCGAGACGCTGTCGATCAAGTTCGCCTCCAAGCCACCCACCGTCATCCTGATGGCCGGCCTGCAGGGCTCGGGCAAGACCACCGCCACCGGCAAGCTGGCACTGTGGTTCAAGTCGCAGGGCCGCCAGCCGCTGCTGGTGGGAGCCGACCTCCAGCGTCCGGCCGCCGTCGAGCAGCTCCGCACGCTCGGCCGGCAGGTCGACGTGCCGGTGTACTCCGACCCGGAGGATCCGATCCTCACCGCGTTCGAAGGCGTCGAGGAGGCGAAGCGGCTCGGGCGCGACGTGGTGATCGTCGACACCGCCGGCCGGTTGTCGATCGACGCCGAGATGATGGAGCAGGTGCGCCTGATCTCGGGTGCGGTGTCCCCCGACTACACGTTCCTCGTGATCGATGCGATGACCGGTCAGGACGCGGTGCAGACCGCCGACGCGTTCCACCAGACGCTGCAGATCGACGGTGTCATCCTCTCGAAGCTCGACGGCGACGCCCGTGGCGGTGCCGCCCTGTCGGTCAAGGAAGTGATCGGCCGCCCGATCGCCTTCGCATCCACCGGGGAGAAGCTCGACGCGTTCGAGCAGTTCCACCCCGACCGCATGGCCGGTCGCATCCTGGGCATGGGCGACATGCTCACCTTGATCGAGCAGGCCGAGAAGGCGTTCGAGGCCGATCAGGCCGAACAGACCGCGGCCCGCATGATGGAGGGGCAGTTCACGCTCGACGACTTCCTCGAGCAGCTGCAGGCCATCAAGAAGATGGGTCCGCTGTCGGGTGTGCTCGGGATGATGCCCGGCATGCCGAAGGAACTCAAGAACGCCAAGATCGACGACGACGACCTCAAGCCGATCGAAGCCATCATCCGCTCGATGACCGCCGAAGAGCGTGCTCGGCCGCAGTTGATCAACGGCAGCCGTCGAGCCCGCATCGCCAAGGGTTCCGGTACCGAGACCGCCGAGGTCAGCCGACTCGTCAAGCAGTTCGGCGACATGCAGAAGATGATGAAGAAGATGGGCATGGGTGGTGGCGGCAAGAAGGGCAAGAAGCGCGGTGGCTTCCCCGGCCTGCCCGGCGGCATGCCCGACATGAGCGAACTCGAACAGATGATGGGCGGCGCCCAGGGCAAGGGCGGCCCCGGCGCCTTCAACCCGCCCCGCTGACGTAACGCCCGGTGTCAGACACCAGGCGTTACGGTCCCCGAAGGTTGCGGCGACCGATCAACCGACGGGAGCGTGCGGTGCGTACTCCGGCACCGCGACGGAGACCTGGGCGAGCCGCGCGAGACGAGTCGGCACCCGTCGGTCGAGACGCAGGATCGATGATGGCAGTGCGACCCGGTCGGCCTCGTTGGCGATCGCGATGTCGGCCAGCGTCTGGGCGGTGTCCGGGCCGGTGGCGGCGATCGTTCCGATCGTACGCCCGGCCGCCTCGAGTCCGATTGCGACCTGATCGAGGTAGATCCAACCGGCCTCCGAGATGCTGACGTCGTTGTGATGGGCGAATTCGTGGAGCGCGTTGCTGGCGCGACCTGTCAGCAACACGACGAGCAGGATGACGGTGTCGCCGTCGTGCAGTTGGCTGAGCGCCGAATGACCGTCCGGTGAGGTCGGGTCGAGCAGCACGATCGTCGTCGAGCGGTGCTGGAATCGGTCGCTGGTCTGGTCGATGGTGGCGGGAGCGCAGGTCGCCGGGTCGGACGGGTGAGACATGGGGGATCTCCTTCGTGGAAGGGGGTGTGTCGACCACGGTAGGGATCGGGTGTATCGGGCGGATGAACGCACGATGACCGGTGACCGCCGAAGCTGAGACTTCCGTCACGACGCGTAACGTTCGGTGTCGGACACCAGGCGTTACGTCACCATTCGGCGCCGAGGGCGCGGGTGTCGTCGCCGCCGCGGAGTTCGAACGAGTCGAGCACGGCATCGAGCTCACCGACCAGCACCTCGACGTGCTCGGGACCGAAGACGAGCGGTGGGCGGAGCTTCAGGACGTTGGTGTACCGGCCGGTGACGCCGGCCAGGATCCCGCGATGGCGGAGCTCGGAGACCAGCCGCTTGGCGTCCGCGTACGCGATCGGCTCGCGGGTGACGCGATCGGTGACGAGGTCGACACCCCAGAACAGGCCGCGGCCCTGCACGGCTCCGACGATGTGGTGACGTCCGGCGAGCTCGTGCAGCCCGCGCCCGAGCAGCGCCCCCGTCGAGGTGGCGTTGTCGAGCAGTCCCTCGTCGTCGATGATGTCGAGCACCGCCAGGGCCACGCGCGACGAGACCGGGTTGCCGCCGAAGGTGTTGAAGTAGTTGCGGCGCTCGGCGAACCGGGCCGCGATGTCGGGCGTGGTCACCACGGCGGCCACCGGATGACCCGCCCCCATCGGCTTGCCGATCGTGACGATGTCGGGCACGAGGTCGTAGTGGGTGTGCCCCCAGAAGTGCGTGCCCATGCGGCAATACCCCGCCTGCACCTCGTCGGCGATCACCAGCCCGCCCGCCGCCCGTACGAACTCGGCAGAGCTGCCGACGTACCCTTCGGGAGCGATCAGCACGCCGTTGGAGTCCCAACTCGTGTCGATCAACATCGCCGCGGTGCCGTGGCCCGCGGTTTCGAGTTCGCCGACCGCGCCACCGACCAGGCCGGCGTACCGGTCCGCGACGTCGGTCGATCCAGTCGGTGCATCGGGGCCGAACGGCCCGCGATACACGTTCGGGGGCTCGACGACACCGAGCCACGGCGGGCGATCGGCGGCCGGGTACGAGTCGGTCGAGAGCAGACCGACCAGATCGGAGTTGCCGTGGTACGACCGTTCGGTGACGATCACGCCACGGTGACCGGTCACGGCACGGGCGATCTGGACGGCGAGATCGTTGGCCTCGGTGCCCGTGCAGACGAAATAGCACGTCGACAGGTCGCCCGGCAGCAGATCACCCAACCGCTCGGCCAGTTCGACCACCGCCGGATGGAGGTACCGGGTGTGCGTGTTGAGCAGGGCCGTCTGGTCGGAGATCGCGCGCACGATGCGCGGGTGGGCGTGACCGACCGAGGGCACGTTGTTGTAGCAGTCGAGGTACCGCCGTCCGTCGGCGTCCCACACCCAGACCCCTTCGCCGCGAACGAGTTGGACCGGCTCGTCGTAGAACAGCTGGTAGCTCGGCGCGAGCGCCGCCGCACGTCGTTGCAGGAGCGATTCGTTCACGACTCGTCGTCCATCGCAGCCTCGATCCGCTCGACCAGCCGGTCCGGGTCGAGGCCGAGCCAGCGCTCGGTCGCCCGGACCACGTGAGGCAGGTGACGCTCCGCCCGCGTGGCGAGGTGCGGCACAGCGACGATCTGATGCTCGAGCAACACGATCGTCAATGCCATCCGCACGAGCACGAGGTCGGGGATCGCAGCGATCTCACGGCTGGTCAGCCGGTGGTGCGCGTGATATCCGGCGGTGATGCGAGCGAGGGCCCCGGCCGGGTCGTCGGCCGTCGGAGCGAAGCTCTCGCCGGCGATCGCCACGTCGGCGACGCGGATCGTGTGGACGACGTCGCCGAAGTCGATCACGCCGCACACCTCGTCCGACCCTGGGTGGGGTCGCAGCAGATTGCCGGCGTGCCCGTCGTTGTGGATGACCTGGTGGGGGAGCGACGGCATCAGATCGACGGCGCGATGCAGCCGATCGTCGGCCTGTTCCAGCACCCGGATCGACTCGGGGCCGATGCTGTCACGCATCGCCGGGTCGACCGCGAGGCCGTTGGCGAGATCCCAGGCCATGAACCCACCGGCAGCCGGGTGCTCGAAGTCGGAGAGCGCCGCCGCCAACGCGCCGATCAGCGCCCCGATCGCCCGGAGCCCACGTTCGGAGACGGCGTCTGCGCCGTCGAAGTCGTGGCCGGGCAGGTACGTGACCATCCTCGCCGGGTGGATGCGGCCACCGATCGACACGCCGGGGACGAGCTCGCCGTCGGACGTCGGCAGCATCCTGGCAACCGGCAGGTGGGGAGCCCGCCGCTCGACGTGGACGAGCGCGCGGGCATGCAGGTCGATGGTCGCCGGATCTTCGCCGGCGCTCTGGATCTTCAGGACGAATCGGCGGCCGGACGGGGTCTCGATCCAGGTGTTGAACGACCGCTCACCCGGCAGTCGGCGGCCCACCCCGTCGATGCCCCATCGGTCGCGGGCGATCCGGAGCGCCTCGTCGACGTCGAGCTGCGGCGGATCGAACCGGAACATGTCGTCGTCGATGGCACCCGTGTCGTCATCCGTGTCGTCATCCGTGTCGTCATCCATGTCGGGCGTCATCCATGTCGTCGCCAGGTGTAGCACGCGACCGGTCTGGCCGCAGCGGTCGGAATCGGACCCTGCCCCCGCTAACATTTCGTGGTTCTCAATTTGTCTTCAGGAGTCAGAACACATGGCAGTCAAGCTGCGTCTCACCCGCATCGGCAAGAAGAAGCAACCGCAGTACCGCATCGTCGCCGCCGACGCGCGGTCGCCGCGCGATGGCCGCTTCATCGAGATCCTCGGGCACTACGACCCGCGCCAGGATCCGTCGGCCCTCACCGTCGACAACGACAAGGCCGTCAAGTGGCTCGAGCAGGGTGCGCAGCCGACCGAACGGGTGGCCAAGCTCCTGACCGTTTCCGGCGCCATGGACCAGTTCAAGGCCGGCAAGTGAGCGACAACGCCACTGCCCCCACCGCTGTCGCGGTGCTCGAGCACATCGTCAAGTCGATCGTCGACCAGCCCGACCAGGTCACGGTCGAGGAGGTCACCGACGAGGGCAAGCACCGCCTCGACGTCCGTGTCGGTGACGGCGACCTCGGTCGTGTGATCGGCCGCCGCGGCCGTACCGCCGCGAGCATCCGCACCGTCACCCGCGCAGCCGCAGCTCGCGACGACGTCGACCTCGACATCGAATTCCTCGACTAGCGGGGCCGGCTTCCGCCCTGACTGCGTTGGCTCTCGCCGCTCGTTGCCATGAGGCAACTCGGGCTCACGCCGCCTTGTCAGGACGAAACCCAGCTCCCGCTAGCAAGCTGAAATGATGAAATTGCCTCACGCGAGACACCGATGAGGGGTTTGTTGTGAGCGGTATGGCGCGGCCGGAGGGGTTGTTGGAGGTGGGGCACTTCGGACGTGCCCACGGGATCCGGGGCGACGTGTTCTTCGTGCTGTCGACCGACCGCGCCGAGCGGGCCGCGGTCGGTGCCCGGTTGTGGGTGCGCGACCGCTGGATGACCGTCACGGCCTCGTCGCACGCGAGCGGGAAGTGGCGGGTGCACCTCGAGGGTGTCGACGACCGCACGTCCGCCGAGGCGCTGGCCGGCACGAAGGTCTACGCCGAGCCGATCGACGATGCCGACGCGCTCTGGGTGCACCATCTGATCGGCGCCACCGTCATCGAGACCAACGGCATCGATCGCGGCCGATGTGTCTCCGTCGTGGCCAATCCGGCCTCCGACCTGCTCGAACTCGACTCGGGTGCGCTCGTGCCGGTTGCCTTCGTCACGGCCGTCGACGTGTCGGGCGGCGTGCCGATCGTCACGATCGATCCGCCGGACGGTCTGTTCGATCTGAACGACTGAACCCATGCGCATCGACGTCTTCACGCTGTTCCCCGGCCTCGTCGACGGCTTCTGCGCCGACGGGCTGCTGGGCAAGGCCCGCCAGAACGACCTGCTCGACTTGCGGCTCCACGACCCCCGGGATCAAACCTCCGATGTGCACGGCACGGTCGACGACGCCCCGTTCGGTGGCGGCGCCGGAATGCTGATGAAGCCCGAGCCGCTGTTCGACGCCGTCGAGGCGGCCGATCCGCCCCGGCCGCTGTTCCTCCTCGGCCCCGGCGGGCGGCGCTTCGACCAGTCGCTCGCCGTCGAACTGGCGGCAACCGACGGATTCAGCCTGCTGTGCGGTCGGTACGAAGGTGTCGATCACCGGGTGCGCCAACATCTCGTCGACGACGAACTCAGCGTGGGCGACGTGGTGCTGAACGGTGGCGAGGTCGCTGCGTGCCTGGTCATCGAGGCCGTGACCCGGCTCGTGCCGGGGGCGATGGGCAACGCCGACAGCCCCGTCACCGAGAGCTTCGGCCCGACCGGGCTGCTCGAGGAACCGCACTACACACGGCCGGCCACGTACCGGGGATGGGACGTGCCCGAGGTACTGCGCAGCGGCGATCACGGCCGGGTCGCGCGCTGGCGTCACGCCCAGGCGCTGCACCGCACGCTCGCCGCCCGCCCCGACCTGATCGACGCCCGCGGCGGAATCACAGATGATGAGCGCACACTGTTGGAAGAGTTCCCACCCGTCCCGTATCCTTGATCCGCCCCCACGGGATCGCCCAATCACGATCCCACCGACGACTCGGGGCCCTTGCTGAGAGAGACATCATGAAGACGACCGACCTCATCGACAACGACTCCCTCCGGGACGACATCCCCGAGTTCTTCCCGGGTGACGAGCTGAAGGTGCACGTGC
>CAXBAZ010000082.1:0-9964 GCA_963973395.1 uncultured Acidimicrobiaceae bacterium | reverse complement strand
ACGACACCTGATCGGACACCGCCTGCGACACCGCAGCCGTCCCACCCAGGACCGTGACCCGGCCCGGCGACAGGCGCTGCAGTTCGTTGGCAACGACTGCCGGCAGGCGGTCACGAGGCGTCAACAACAGCGCGGCCCCCTCTCCAGAAACAAGTGGGGAGGCGGCCAGTGCATCGGCAAAGGACATGCCTGTCGCCACGATGACTGTCTCGGCCCCACCCGGATGCGCCCGCTGGGAGATCATCGCTGCCGTCTCGTAGCGGTCGTTTCCGGCGATCCTCGCTGCAGGCTGGCCGGTGATTGACGACACCTGATCGGACACCGCCTGCGACACCGCAGCCGTCCCACCCAGGACCGTCGCGGGCGCAGCCGGTGCCCCGGAAGCATTCTGCGGAACGAATGCAGTGGCGACGAGCAGCAGAGCCGCCACTCCGAGCGCTAGGCGGCTCGACTGGACACGGCCGGGAATGTCGACCGCAACGGCATCGTGCCTTCGTTCTGTTCCCACCGAGAGCCCTCCGCTGGACTGGTACAGCGCCCGCCGCCGCTGATTGAACGGTACCGCCTCCATTGTCGAAAGCCGCCAAACGGTACGTCGCGCCGGAGAACGCCCCTTCTGGGTGCGCTTCCTTCACGTCTGAATGCCACGCTCCGTGCAGACCATCGAATGGCTCTCTGGCCGATAGGTGCGATCCCTCCGGCGCCTCACATCGTGTCCTGTGCGGTTCCTGCCTGATCTCCGGTGACCGTTACGCGAGCGACAGTGACCGTCGTGGCTCGATGGGCTCCCACCGTGGCCCGGCGGGGTCTCGCTCGGCACGGTTTGCCACAACGGTGAGCATCGCCTGAACCCGTCGGAGCGGATCGGCCTCATGCGTCCAACCCCGACCCGGCCAGAGTGCGTCCACCAAGCTCACCCGCGGATTCCGCCGTGCGCCCGGAACCTTGGCGCCCCAGCCGCCGAGTGCGTTGAGGACCGGCCTGTACGCCTCCAGGAGCACCATCTCTGCGAACGCCGCGCTGGCGGTGGTTGCACACGGGATGACCGTCACGTGGATGTCGTTCTCGCTGATGGCTCGCATGCCGGTAAGGCTTTGCCTGTACCTGGACTGTCGTGCCCTCAGGTTTCGACTCGCCAGGCCCGCATACGCTGGTATCTCGGCCCTCGCGGTGGGTCCGAGCAGCCCTACGACATCGGGGTGGTCGGAGGAGACCCAATGCAAGTACCCGCCAGGAAGGGTCGGGCCGTTCGTCGCCACCTCGGGCAGTGGATGGCGCGGCAGTGTCACGACCAGGTCGAGCAGGTCTTTGGCCATCTCGCCGTCGTCCCACGGCTGGAGGGGGCGGTTCCATGATGTTTCGCTGGGTTGGGCCATGTGCGCGGTGTACCAGAGTGCTGGGACACGGCCACCTGAGAACTCGGTTGTGCCGAGGCGCGCAGCAGCAACCGGTAGGGGAGCTGGAAGTTCCAGCGACCCAACCCACCATCAAGGAGGCCACGTGGCCAACACCATGACCGCCGCCGAAGCTGCACTGCGCACCGAGCTCAGTGCTGCCGTCAGCCAAGCTCGCCGAGCGATCCGCCGGGTGCCCGATCTCGACACGGTGCACCCCGACGGGTTCGCCGAGGTCGCCGCATCCGTGGATCAGGCGAACGCAGCGCTCCGCGACGCCGAGTCGTGCGGCAAGGCGATCGCTGAGCTCGAGGCCGTGACGACCGAGGGAATGCTGCTTTCCGCGAGTGCATCGATGGCCATCACCGCCATCCGGGAGCTCCTCACCCTGGTCTGCGCTGAGGTCGACGCCCGACGGGCAGCGTGAGCGACGAGGCCGACCCGACGGGTCGGCCTCGTTTGCATTCCGGCATCCCGCCGAAAGTGCGGAGTGTCGCCTCGGGCGATCCTGAGTGGTGGTCCGCAGTGATGTCGCTGTGGCCCGGTCTTGGAGGGCCCTCGAAGATCGAGCCTGCGCCGTCCGCCCTGTCCCGTCGAGCGGTGATTGCGCTCTGGAAGGGAACCGGCACGTTCTCATCCATGGCAGCCACACGAAACGCCTTCAACGACGACCCCCACCCCGACGCCGTCGAGCAGATCATCTTCGACGCCATCGAGCACACACACCTGCGCACCGCCAGCGGTGCCGATCCTATGAAGCTGGGCGAAGAGATCCGGCAGGAGCTGTCCGACCTCGGATCGAGGGACATGTTGGACCGCGATCGAGCGCATCGCTCCTGTGCGCTGCTCGGTGTGGTCCTGGCCGAGGGCCTCTGCACCGGAGTCGATCATCCAGAGGCCGAGGCCTACATCTACGAGCGTCTCGACGACTTCCACGCCACCGTCGCATGCACGATGTCGCTCGTTCCGGAACTCGGTCGCGAGACTCTGGCGGCATCGATGCGCAAGATGCTCCATGCGGCGGCGAGTACGTCAACCAATGACTTCGCAGACGGCGAGTACTTCGGCGATCTCTTCCTTGCCGCCGCCAATGCAGTCGTCCTCTCCATCACGGTCGAATGAGCTTGGCGCCGCCATCGCTGATTCTTCGCGGCGTGCTCGATTCGGGTCGGCAATGGCTCGACAGGCAGATGCCGACGGTTGGCGGCGACGGGCGCCGGTTCAACGACGCGGAAGCGTCCGGAGTTCGCCGGCCATCGCCCCAGACGGCGCTGCCTCAGTCCTCACGTTGACCAGGTAGTCGGAGGGAGCCTCGGCAAGGTCGTCTAGGACCGACAAGGGAAGCTCAGCACATCCAGAGCCATCGACGTCCGGCCCGGGTAGCGCGGTCACGATCTGTCGTGCGCCTCTCAGGGGGCCCCGTTCAAGGTGCACGGCGACGACGTCGGAGACCTCGCCGACGTCGACGTCGGAGCACAGGCGGTGCGCTGCTCGATCGATGCGCAGCGTCACCACCCCGGGTGGCGCCGCCCCATCCGAAGGACGTAGCTCCGCAGTGAGCACGACCCCACTGGCGAGCAGGTCAGGCGCCTCGTCCGCTTCCGAACCGCACCCGAGCAGAACCGTCCCCCCGAGCAGAGCAACGGCGACCAAACCGCCGCGATAAGGTCTCCGCCGCACAAGGGCAACCGTACCGGGCGGACGGTGAGGGCTCAGACCCCCGCTTCCCGTCCCGGCACGTCGGCGGAAGTTGAAGGGCGGGACGATGGGTGAGACCGGTTGGCGTACCTCGGTGCGCGTAGTGACGGGTGCCCTGGTACTGGCGGGACAGTTCGCCCTCGTCGGAGCGGGCGCCCCGTCGGCCGCCGCGCAGGAGCTGCCGACCGGGGCAGCCGATCTCGCAGTGACGGTCACACGTCAGCCGACCGGAGAGGTGGCGGTCGGTGACGAGGTGGCCTTCTCGTTCACCGTCGAGAACCTGGGGCCCGATGTTGCCCCCGACACGCTGGTCTTCGGCGACGTCCCGGGCCCGTCCGACGGCTGGTCGATCGGCTCGGTCGAAACATCTCTCGGATCGTGCGCGCTCAGCGGCGAAGACGGTGAGTTCCAGTGCGCGGTCGGCGACCTCGCATCGTCGGCAACGGCGACCGTCGTTGCCCGCGCGACGCCGGAGGCGCCCGGCCGCTGGGTCTCTGCGGGGGCCGGGGCAGTCTCCTCAGTCGCGGATCCTGACGAGTCGAACGACCACGCGTACGTCTCGCTGCGGGCGGAGGGCGACTACCCGTCGCTTCGGGTCCACGGTTGGGCGGATCCGCCTCGCGTCCTGGCCGGGGGCAGCACCGAAGTCCGGTTCTCGCTGAGCAACGACGGCACGATCTCGGCCGAGGGCATCGTGGCGACACTGCTGTCACCGGCGGGAGCGACGATCGACGACGTCGTGTGGCGCAGCGGGGGAGGAACCTGGGGGTGCGCCGTGAACGGCGGCGAGATCGCCTGTGACGTCGGCACCCTCGGGCCCCAGGGCTGGGCCGAGGTCGTCGTGCAGCTCACCGCCGATGCGGCGTCGGCTGCGGGCGACCTCGTGGAGTTGTCGGCGACCGTCTCGACGACGACTCCCGGGGATCCGTCCCTCGACGATGACACAGCGACTGCGACGGTGGCGGTGGTCGACGTCGAGGCGGACCTGTCGGTCGACATCACCGGCGCGCCCGACGGGCCCATGGACGTCGGAGCAGCGGCCCCAATCCAGGTCACCGTGAGCAACGCCGGGCCCGACGTCGCCGATCCCGTCGTGTTCTCGGCGTCCCTGCCGGCGTCGGCGGACGGGTGGCAGGTCAGCGAGCTCGTCCCGTCTAGCGGAACCTGCGCAGCACCCGGCGAATGGGGGTACGTCGAGTGCGCCGTCGGCGCCCTCCCGGCCGGCGGCTCGGTGACCATCGACTTCACTGTCACGGCCACGCTGAGCGGCCGCACTTCGTGGTTGTCGGTCGGCGCGGAGGGCACGTCGAGCGCCGATCCGGTAGTGGACGACAACCACCAGAACGTCCAGCTCTCGATCGCCGAGGCGCAGGCGGACCTGGCGATCTCGGTGGCAGGGGCGCCGGAAGGACCCGTGCGCGTGGACACCCCGGTGGAATACGTCGTCACCGCGTCGAATCTGGGCCCCGGGGATGCGGAAGCCGCCACGGTGCGAGTGAACCTGCCGAGCAGCGGGTGGGATGTCAGCGGCACGACATCGCTGGGCGACTGCGAGCTGACCTCCGGAGGATCTCTCCGCTGCGACCTCGGGCCTGTCGCCCAAGGCGGCCAGGCGAGCGCCGACGTCACCGTCACGCCGCGAGTTATGTCGTCTACCGCATGGGTCAACTTCAGCGTCGACGATCCGTACAGCTCCGATCCGGAGTTCTCCAACGACTCATCGGGCAGCAGCATCGAGGTCCTCGGCCTCGAGGCAGACCTTCGCGTGGAGCTCCTCGAGGAGCCGCCAGACGGCGTCACGCCGGGAACGCTCGTTGAGTACGCGTTCGAGGTCACGAACGATGGACCCGATGACGTCTCGGAGGTGACGGTCACGGGGCGAGCTCCAGCACCCGAGAACGGCGCGGAAGACGGCGCTCTCCAAACGACCCAAGGCGTCTGCAGCGTCCCGGAGACGAACGGGGACTTCGAGTGCGGCCTGGGCGCCTTGCCGGCCGGGTCGACAGTCATCGTCACGATGTCTGGTGTAGCGGTGGCCGACGCAGACTGGATTTCGGTCTGGCTGACCGCGAACGGTGTCGACATCTCCGAGGTGGACTGGGCAAACAACAGCCAGTCGACGTGGACGCCGGTCGGCGAGCCGGTGCTCACAATCTCCGGTGGCGCGGTCCCCGATCGCGCCAACGCCGGCGGTCTCGCCCGGTTCGTCTACCACGTCTACAACGACGGGCAGATTCCGGTCGACGACGCCGTGGTCACCGTCGAGCTTCCGAACGGTGTGTCGTTCGCCAAGGCGATCATCGCTGAAGAACCCGGCTCGTGCGACGTCGTCGACGCCCAGCTGAGCTGCAGTATGGGTCAGCTCCCCAGGGACAGCGCGAGCCGGCAGATCGAGATCCACCTCCAGCTCGACAACAGCCACGCGGTCGGTTCGACCATCGAGGTTTCAGTCGCCGCAACCCCGGTGACCGGTGGTACCTCCTACCCGGCGGCTTTCACTTCTGCGTTGATCACCGTGGTCGAGTCCGTTGCCACGCTCCGGTCGCCGTTCTACTGGTCCTCGTGGTCCGACGTCGCCGAGGGCGGCCTGGTTCGCCTGCAAGCGAGCATCTGGGCAGGCGATGCCAACGCGACCGACGTCGTGCTGCGCAGCGATCTGCCCGCCGGGCTCACGCTCGAGCGTTACGAGATCCACCGGGACAACGCGTCCTGGGGAGACACCTCATGTCAAGTCGACGCCACCGAGGAGCTGACGTGCGCGCTCGGCCACATCGCAGGTGACATCGGCTACGCGCAGGCCGTGCTGTTCCTACGCGTCGACGCGGCGGTGTACGACCCGGGTGACGTCATCTCTACCCAGGCCACCTTCACCGCGACGAATGCCCCGTCGGTCGACAGCGACCTAGTGGCGGTCGACGTGGTCGCCGACGAGGCCGACCTCACGATCTGGGGTGCTCTGGCGTGGGAATCGACTCCGGTGGAGACGGGTGACCAGCCCGTCATCGATCTCTCCATCTACAACGCCGGACCGGCGGACGCACGCGACGTGGCGATCACGGCCAGCCTCCCGAGCGGCTTCACATTCATCGAAGGCGTGCGCACTGACACGCAGGTGGCGCTCGCTTGCGAGACCGACGCCGGAAGGGCGGCCGTGTCCTGTCCGCTCGGCGTCGTCGAACGCGGCGCGAATCCGACAATCCGCTTGACGCTGCAAGCACCAGACCAGCCGGCCGCAGCACAGCAGCTGGTGGTCGAAGTTACGGCGGCGCAGCCGGACCCGGACCCCGAGGGCAACACCACCGCCGTCGAGTTCGATGTCGCATCGCACGAGGCCGATCTCGGCGTCAGCATCGCTGCGCCTACCGAGTCGCACGTGGACGACGTGGTCCGTTGGGACGTCTCGCTGAACAATGCCGGGCCGGGGAGAGCAGATGACGTCGTCGTTGAAGTCGTCCTGCCCGATGGCGTGAGCGCTCCTACGTCTGGATCCGTGTACGGGTTCTTCGGCAGCGAAGGGGTCTGCTCGACGGCGGAACGCACGGTCACCTGCGTCTTTGAGGAAGTGGACGTCGAGAGCGGTTGGATGCGGCTGTTGGCCGTCATCGAGGAGACCGGTTCCCACGAGGTCTCTGCGTCCGTCACCGCCTCGAGCCCGGAGCCCGCCGCGGCGGTTCTGCCGAACGAGGCAGCCGTGACCACGTCGGTCTCCGAGGCGGACATCGCCGTGCGAATCGTCGAAGTCGTGGATGTCGTAGAGCTCGGCGCGCCCTACGTGTACCGAGTCGAGGTAGCGAACGTCGGAGGCCAGTACGCGAACGACGTCGCCCTCATCGCGGACGTGCCTCCAGGCGTCCTGCAGTACGCCCGACCGGTCACCGACAGCATCAGCGCTGCGGACGACCCGGCGGGACTGAGTTGCGTGGTAGATGGATCGCAGCTCTCGTGCTCCCTCGCCTCCCTGCAAGGCGGGACGAGCAAGACCGTCGAGGTGAGCGTCTTGCCTGACGCCGTCGGTGAGATCCAGATCGGAGCCACGGCCGACTTCGCTCAGCTCTTCGACGAGGCGACGGAAAACAACACTGACTCAGAGAGCGCCCAGGTCGTCGAGTCGACCGGTCCCGCAGCGATCCGCCGGGACCCCGGGTTCGTGGCGAAAACGTTGCCGGGCGGCACCAACTCGGTGACGGCGACGCTTCCGTTCGCCATCGACTGGTTCGGGGAGAACGTCTCACAGATCACCGTGTACCGAGACGGCTTCATCGGCGTCGGCAACCACGGCGGTGCGATCGAGGGGCACCAGTTCGCCACAAAGACCAACGCCGAGGACGAGCACAAGGTGCAGTACGGCCACGCGCTCGTCGATGGCCGCCCCGCGTTCGCAGCGACCTACGAGTACGTGCGGCAG
Source organism: uncultured Acidimicrobiaceae bacterium (assembly GCA_963973395.1). Classification (GTDB taxonomy): domain Bacteria; phylum Actinomycetota; class Acidimicrobiia; order Acidimicrobiales; family Ilumatobacteraceae; genus Ilumatobacter. Next base: position 2,467 of record CAXBAZ010000082.1, on the reverse strand, counting down.
AGGACCTGTGCGAGGTACGACTGTGCGTACTCCGAAGCCAAGAGCTCCTTCCAGATCGTCATCGTCGACCGATCGGACATCGGCGAAGGGCTCTACGACGTCGAGCTCAACTACGGCCACCTACGCAGCGGATACGGGGTCGCGGGTCTCTCGCCCGGGAACCTTGAGCCGGCGTTCCGTCTCCCCGGGTCGGGAACCTCGGACACACGTGACGATGCCGCGTCCGGCGGCCTCATCGGTGGCACCGCGAACGCCGACGGACAGCTAGGCCGGTACCGACACCGCCTGGGCCACACCAGCGACCTGGTGCTCGCTGCCAGCGGTGCAAGCACGGTGACAGCCGGCGAGGTGCTCGAGACAACCTTCACCGTCACCAACAACGGTCCCGATCGCGGATGGGGCACGCTCATCGTGCCCGGCTCCGAGGGAACCAGCTACCACTCCGTGACAAGCGATGCCTCGGCCTGCGCGTGGCGAGGCCGCGTCGAGTGCAGCATCGAGCTCGCCGCAGGCGACACGGAGATCGTCGTGGCCCGATACCGCGTGACGCCGACGCGCCGGGACCCGGTGGCGATTGGCGCACACATTCAGTCGCTCGGCCTCGACCCCGATCCGTCCAACAACGAGGCAGCGGTCGGAGCGGAGGTGACGGCGAGCGCCGATCTCCGCATCGTGACGGCGAGAGACTCCGTCGACCCAATCGTCCTGCGCTCAGACGGAGATTCCGACACGACGGTCCACACCTACCGCGTCCGCAACGAGGGGCCGTCGACAGCCCTCGAGCCGGTGGTGGCCGTCACCATCCCGTCCGGCTTCGAGCTCGTCGAGGCGCCGGCTTCGTGCGGAACCCTCACTGACGGCGCGCTGCAGTGCTCCCTCCCGTCGCTGTCACCCAACTGGACCAGTGGGGACCTCTCCTTCACGCTCCGGGGCACAACCCTCGGTGAGCACTCGACGACCTTGCACGCGACAGCCGCCGAGCCCGATCCCCAGCCGGCCGACAACGCCGGGAGCATCGCCACCTCGGTCGTCGCCGAAGAGGTCGACCTTCAGGCATGGAGCTCGGACGACCAGCCCAGTTCGATGCTGGTCGTCGGCGAGACGGCTCAGTTCGACCTGCAGGCCCACAACCACGGTCCCGCCACGGCGGAGGCCACAACCCTGGTCGCCATCTTCCCGGCCGAGGTCCGTGTAGTCGGCATCGCCGAGGAGAGCGTGGACGGTGCGTGCACCACCGACGGCACCACGGTGACCTGTGACTTCGGATCCGTCACGGCGGGTAAGGCCGGTCGTGTCCTCGTCGAGGTGGACGGCATCGCGCCCGGACCGACCGACGAGGCGGGGACCCCGCTGTCGGTACAGGCGTCAATCGACGTCGCGTCCACCAACGTCGAGGTGGCCGAGGAGCGCTACCCGAACAGCAAGATCCACCACTTCTACGTGGTGCCACCGGCGGTCGACCTGCAGGCGCACGCCGACACGATCCCGCACGGCCACCTCGGAGTCGCCCAGGAGTACCGAATCGGCGTCTCCAACGGCGGCATCGCCGAGGCGTCTGCGGTCCAGATCGTGGCGACGCTCCCTGCGGAGCTTCGCATCGACCGTCTCCACGAACCGGCTGAGGGCATCACGTGCGACCCCGTCATCGACCAGCAGGTGCGATGCACCGTGGCCACGCTGGAGCGTCACCGCACCGTCGCAGTCTCCCTCGACGTCACCCCGATCGCCGCCACGCCCACGGCCAGCGGCTCGGTGACGGTCTCGTCGTCGGCGCCCGATGCGGACCCGACAAACGACACCGCCACCCTCACCACCAAGCTGAGCGCGGCGCCGACCGCTTCGCTGACGATCGCCCCGAACGCCGGTGTCTACCCCCTCGAGGTGACCGCCGATGTCGCAGGCGATGACCTCGACGACGATGCGCTGACCTACGAGCTCTACTGGGGCGACGGCCACGTCTCGAGCGGTTCGCTCCCGGCGACTTCGCCCCCGACCCACACCTACGAGCGCGACGGAAGCTTCCGGCCACTTCTGGTGATCTTCGACGGTGGGCCCACCGTCGGGCGAGCGGTCGCCGCCGTGGAGGTCGACCTTCCGTCGCCGCTGAGCGCCGACGCCGGTCCCGATCTGGTGACCACGGAGAACGACCCCGACGGTGTGACGCTCGACGGGACCGGTTCGACCCCGGCACCTTCGATCCGCGCCTACCAGTGGCGGATCACCGGGCCGGGCACGGACCTGACGCACAACGGCGCGGTGGTCTCCGACCTCACCCTCGCAGCAGGGACGTACGAGGCGACCCTCACCGTCGAGACCGCAGCGGTCTCGGCGTCGGACACGGCGACGATCACGATCGAAGCACCATCGCCCGCGCTGACGGTCGACGTCCGGGCCGCTGTCGACGGCGCCGCGATCGCAGATGCCGACGTGGTGGTGATCGACGCCAGCGGAGGGAAGCATTCGGCAC
>CAXBAZ010000081.1:0-10000 GCA_963973395.1 uncultured Acidimicrobiaceae bacterium | reverse complement strand
CATCGACCCGTCGAGGGACGGGTCGGGGCCGGTCGCCGGTTGTGGTGGAATGACACCCGTGGATGTGCACGGCGTGGTGTCGGTCGACGTGCTCGGGCCGATCCGGGCGGTCGACGGGCGCGGACACGACGTGACGCCGGACGGGGCCCTGCAGCGTCGGTTGTTCGCGGTGCTGGTGCTCCATCGGGGTCGGGTCGTCACCGCGGATGCGGCGATCGACGTGCTCTGGCCCCACGCCATGCCCAGGGATCCGAGGGCAGCGCTGCAGAACCACCTGTCCCGGCTCCGGCGCGGGCTGCCGCCGGGTGCGATCGCGTCCGTCGGCGACGGCTACCGGCTCGATCCGTCCTGTGTCGACGTCGACGCCGACCGGCTCGAAGACGCCCTCGGCGCGGCGTCGACGAGTGACGTCGCACGCTCCGAACTCGACGGCGTCTTGGCTCGGTGGCAGGGGCCGGCCTATCCCGAACTCGACGATGTGGACGACGGTCGGGCCGAGGCGATGCGACTCGAAGACCTGCGTGTTCGGGCGCGGGAGGCGCGGGCCGAGGCGTGTCTGGCGCGGGGCGAGACCGACGATCTGGTCGCCGAACTGACCGCCCTCGCAGGCGTCGTCCCACTTCGGGAGCGCCCCCGATCGCTGCTGATGGAGGTCTTGGCGGTCACCGGACGTCGCGTCGAGGCGATGCGTGTCTACGACGACTTCCGGCGTCTCCTCGGCGACGAACTGGGCGTCGAGCCGTCCCCGGCGCTTGCCGCCCAGCACCTCGAACTGGTGGAGGGTGGCCCGACACCGACTGCGACGTGGACGCCGACCTCGCTGCTCTCGGCTCCACCGACCTCGCTGCTCGGTCGCGACACGCTCGTCGCCGACGTGGCCGTCCGCGTCGAAGCCCACCGCATCGTGACCCTGGTGGGGCCGGGCGGTGTGGGCAAGACACGAGTGCTGACCGAAGTGGGCCGATGCCTGCTGTCGGCCCGGCCGGAGCGTCCTGTGGTGTTGTGCGAGTTGGCACCCGCCGACTCGAGTTCCGTCGTCGACCTCGTCGCCGCGGCCCTCGGCATCGACGGTCGACCCGGCACTGCGACGATCGACCGGATCGCCAACGTCGTGGCCGCCAGTTCGCTGGTGGTTCTCGTAGACAACTGCGAACACGTCATCGACGCTGCGGCAGACGTGGTCGAGCGGATCCTGGCCCGCTGTCCCGAGGTGCATGTGGTCGCCACCAGTCGGGAACGTCTGCGACTGCCGGGCGAACAGGTCGTGCGGGTGCCGACACTCCCGGTCGGTCACGGCGACCGGGCCGCCGAGCAACTCTTCGTCGAGCGGGCCCGAGCGGTGGAGCCGACGTTCGCACCCGGCCCCGCAGAGCTGGAGGCGGTCGCGGAGATCGTGCGCCGACTCGACGGTTTGCCGCTGGCGATCGAGCTGGCCGCCGCGAGGCTGCACACCCACGATCTCACCGAGGTGGCCGCCGGACTCGACCGACGCTTCTCGCTGCTGTCGTCCGGCTACCGCACGTCGAGCCGCCACGCGTCACTCGGCGCCGCCGTGAGCTGGTCGTTCGGTCTGCTCGACGAGCAGCAGCAGCAATTGTTCGCCGACCTGTCGGTGTTCGTCGGACCGTTCGACGCGGCCGACGTCGCCGCTGTCTGCGAGCTCGACGTCGTCGAGTCCACGGCCGCCGTCGCCCAACTCGTGGAACGATCGCTGGTCCTTCGGACGTCGGGTGCGCGGTACACGATGCTGGAGACGCTGCGGGCGTTCGGAGCCGATCGGCTCCTCGCTGCCGGGCGCGCCGGGGATGTCGCCGGCCGGCATGCGCGGCACCAGGTCGATCGGGTGTCACAGATCGACCGCCGGTTGCACGAACCGGGACGGCCCGTGCTCGCCGAGATCGACGCCGCGCTGCCCGAGCTGCGCGTCGCGCTCGACTGGTTGCTCGCGCACGATCAGATCGATCTCGCCGGTCGCATGGTCGCGGGTCTCATCCACTACGGCTTCTTCCGGCTTCGACCCGACGTGCTGAACTGGTCGGAGCGGGTGATCCGCTCCGACCCCGACGGCACCAACGCGTGGGCGTCGAGGGTGTGGGTGGCAGCCGCCTACTCGGCCTGGATGGCAGGTGACGTGACCGAGGCGACCTCCCGTTCCGATCATGCCCTTCGGTTGGCCGAGACCTCCGGTGGCCGGTTGCCCCCGGAGGTCTCGACGTTCCGTGGCAACATCGAACTGTTCGCCGGCAGGCTGGAAGTCGCTGCGACCTGGTACCGGCAGTCGACCGCCGACGCTCGGGCCGCCGGCGACGCGAGCCGTCGTCTGATGGCGGCGGCGACCGAGCTCCTGGCGCTGGGGTACGCCGGCGACCCGACGGCGCGGGTGCGGGCCGAGGCGCTCCTGACCGAGATGGGTGCCGATGAGACGCCCTATGCCGCGTACGTCTGGTACTGCGCCGGCGAGGCCGACCTCGTCGCCGATCCGCAGCGGGCGCGGGCGCGTCATGTCGAGGCGATCCGGCTCGCCGAGCTGACGCACACCTCGTCGGTCACCGGCCTCGCGGGAGCGTCGAAGGTGTCGATCGACGCTCGATTCGGCGATCCGGTGGTGGCCGCCGAGGACTACTGCCGGTTGATCGACCACTGGCGGCGGGCGGGGATGTGGCCGACCCAGTGGACGATGCTCCGCTCGATCGTCGGCCTGTTGGTGCGGCTCGGACGTCATCACGATGCGGCCGTGCTCGAGGGTGCCGTTCGCGCGACCAGTGGTGGGCACTCCATCTTCGGTGCGGACGAAGTGGCACTCGCCGCGATCGGGGCGGAACTGCGCCGGACGTTGGGCGACGCGGCGTACGACGCGGCCCGGACGGAAGGAGCGGCGCTCGACGGCGGCCTGGCCGTCGAGCATGCCCTGGACGCGTTGCGGTCGCCGGACATTCGTCCGGCGACCGCTCGGTGACTCACCTCGGGTCGTTCACCACCGGGGCTGTTCGCCCAAGACCCCGAGCACGGCCTTGCCCACGAGTTCGTGGGTCAGGGCGTCGTTGCCGGGGTGGAACCCACCACAGCGAACGTCGCGGTAGAGGCGCTCCAGCTCGTTGCCGGCGAACATGGCGCCGCCGCCGGACACGTCGAGCGCCAGATCGACGACGCGCTTGGCGGCTTCGACCGCTCGCCACTTCATCGAGTACACCTTCGGTACCCAGTCGGCGCCGTGGTCGACGCCGGCCACCCAGTCGGTGACGAACTGCTCGAGCGTCGCCGATGCGGCATCGAGCTCGAGGTACATCTCGGCCACCTGATGCTGGACGAACGGGTTGTACGCGTAGGCGCCCCGCTCGATCGCGACGGAGGACTTCCGTCGGGCGCCGTCGACCGCCAACTCGACGGCACGGTCGGCGATGCCCAGGTAGACAGCGGCGATCAGCGCCAGCGGCCAGATGGCCATCGCCACCAGGAACGGGTCGCTCCCGTCGCCGGCGGGCACGACCCGTCCGATCCGCGCGTCGGGCACGAAGACGTGGTCGAGGACCGTGTCGTGGCTCTGGGTGGGGCGCATGCCCAGGGTGTCCCAGGTCTCCACCACGGTGACACCCGCGCTCGACCGATCGACGAAGGCGTGCACGATCTGGGGTCCGCCCGGGGCGGCGATGTCGATCGCATGGGCGCCGAGCCACCGCCATGCCGGTCCATTGGAGCCGAACTGCTTGCGGCCGTTCAGCACGTAGCCGCCGTCGACCCGCTCGGCCTCGCACGTCGACATCAGCACCGGGATGTCGTTGCCGGTCTCGGCGTGGCCCGCGGCGAAGACCTCGCCGGCCACGGCGTCGTCGAAGATCCAGCGCAGCGAGGTGTCACCGGCACGCTCCATCTCCGTGGCGATGCCCACCCAGTAGGAGTGCATGGTCATCGACAGGGCGGTGGCCGGGGCGTAGCGCGCGAGCCGGCGCTGGCCGGCCGCCATCTGCGCTAGATCGAGGCCCCAGCCGCCGTGCTGGTCGGGCACCGCGGCGCCGAGGTAACCAGCTGCCCGCAGGTCGTCGAGGTCCTCGGCGAAGTAGGCGTTGGATCGGTCGAGAGCTCCGGCGCGGGAGCGGAATCGCTCGAGCGTCTCTGTCGTCAGCTCCGGATCCGAGCCCGGAGAAGGTTGGTCCGTCGTCGTGTCGGTGATGATTGTCGTGTTGAGGGTTTCCATGTCATGAGACTGCGGCGCGTCGCTGTCAGGGGTCTGTCGGCGGCTCTCACCGGGCGGGGAGCGGGCGACAGCGTGTTGCGAGCGGGTAGCTCGACGATGTCACCATGACCGACACCGACATCCACCGCGCCGAACCACCCCTCACCCCGCCCTCGATGGGCACGATCCTGTCGATCTGGGCCCATCCCGACGACGAGACCTACCTCGCGGCGGGGATCATGGCGGCCGCTCGCGACGGTGGCCAGCGAGTTGTGTGCGCCTCCGCCACCGCCGGCGAGCACGGCACCGACGACCCCACCGCGTGGCCCCCGGAGCGTCTCGGGCGGGTACGGAGCTGGGAGGCCGCGGCCGCCATGGCCGTGCTCGGCGTTCGTGAACACCACGTGCTGGGACTGCCCGACGGGCGCCTCGACGAACACGACGACGAGGGCCTGGCGTGGGCCGGTCGGCTCCTGGACGAGGTCCGGCCCGACACGATCCTGACGTTCGGCCCGGACGGGGTGACGTATCACCCCGACCACATCGCGGTGCACCGCTGGGTCACCACCGCATGGCGGGACCGAGGTCGACGTGGCCGGTTGCTCTACGCGGTCCCTTCCGCCGAGCACCTCGCACGGTTCCGCGACCGGTACGAGGAGTGGGGCATGTACATGAGCGAGGAGCGACCCGTGGGGGTTCCGACCAGGGAGTTGTCGGTGTACACCCGACTGGACGGCGCTGACCTGGATCGGAAACTCACCGCGCTCCGTGCGCTCTCGACCCAGACTGCCGGCGTCATCGGTCTGATCGGTCCCGAGACATACGCCGCCCAGGTGAGCGAGGAGACGTACATCGCCGCAGCCGGCTCGCCGGTTCCGGGTGTTCGGCGGGTGCTGTCTACGGCAGGCAACGGGCGATCGCCGTCGCAGCGGGCGGGCGGTTCCCGCCTGCGGTCGAGCCGATCGTGGCCCCGGGCACGCCCGCGACGCCGATTCGGCTCACCGTCCTGACGCAGGGCAGCGAGCGTTCGCACCGAGCCCTGGCTACGGTGCGTCACGTGGTGAACCAGATCGGCCGCACGGCCCGACACAGCACAACGGCCACGATCGTCCCACGTCGGGCGGACACCTGGGTTGCCGCCCGATGAACGTCGTCATCCCCCTGCTCGTGATCACCGTCATGGTCACGTTCAACGCGCTCTATGTCGCGGCGGAGTTCGCCACCGTCGGGTCGCGCCGATCTCGCGTCCAGGACGATGCAGCGACCGGTGGTCGATCGGCCGTCAGACTGCTCGCGATCCTCACCGACGCGAAGCGACTCGACGCCTACGTCGCGGCGTGTCAGATCGGCATCACCCTCAGCAGTCTCGTCGCCGGTGCCTACGGCCAGGCCCAGCTCACTCCGCTGCTCGAACCGGCGATGGGCAGCGTGGGTGGGCGCGGCACCGCGGTGGTGATCGTGCTCGTCGCGGTCACTGGGATCCAGGTCGTGCTCGGCGAACTGCTCCCCAAGACGGTGGCCCTGCGCTACCCGGAGAAGCTCGCGATGGCGACGCTGGCCCCGATGCGGGTCAGCCAGTGGTTGTTCCGGCCGCTCGTGGCCGTGTTCAACGGTTCGGCGTTCAAGCTGATGAAGCTGTGGAACCTCCAGGTCGATCACAGCCACGCCCACGTCCACTCGCCCGAGGAACTCGCGGGGCTGTACCGCGCGAGCGCCGCCGGTGGCCTCATCGACGCTTCCGAGCGCGACATGCTCGCCGGGATCCTCAACGTCGACGATCGACTCGTCCGGGAGATCATGACCCCGCGACCCCGCCTCGTCAGCGTGCCCGAGACGATGACCGTCGAAGATGCCCTCGCCCGACTCGTCGGTGGGCCGCACTCGCGGTTCCCGGTCACCGGCGCCGACGGCGACATCGTCGGCCTCTCCCATCTCCGCGACCTCTTCGTCCACGCGCAAGGTGACCCCTCCCGGCCGGTCGGTGACGTCACCCGCCCGGTCGTCGCGGTCGCCGAGGTCATGACCGTGCCGCACCTGTGGCGCACGCTGCGCGATGAAGAGCAGCATTGTGCGCTCGTCGTCAGCGAGTACGGCGACGTCGCCGGCCTCGTCACGCTCGAGGACGCGATCGAGGAGATCTTCGGTGAGGTCCACGACGAGTTCGACCTCGAAGAGGAGCCGATCACCGTCGCGGACGGGCGCGTGTCGGTGCGGGGCGACGTGCTGATGTCGACGCTCCACGACCGCTTCGGCATCACGACGGACGCCGTCGACGTCGACACGGTCGGTGGCCTCATCTGGCACCATCTCGGCCGCACACCTGCGTCCGGCGACCTTGTGGCGATCATGCCGGACGGACCCGAACTCCGCGTCGACGCCATGGACGGCCGGGCCGTCACCAGGGTCAGCTTCGCCGATCCCGAGGACGTCCGATGATCGCCGACGTCGTCATTCCGGTCGTCGTGATCATCGTGCTCGTCATCGTGAACGGTGTCTTCGTCGCGGCTGAGTTCGCGCTCGTCGGCGCCCGCCGGAGCCGCCTGGAGACACTCGCCGAGGCCGGTAGTCGGCCCGCCCGCTGGTTGATGCGTGTGTTCGACCGCCCTACGGGCAAGGACGGCTACATCGCGATCGCCCAACTCGGCATCACCCTCGCCAGCATCGGCCTCGGCATGTACGGCGAACCCGCCGTCGCCGGCTGGCTGTACGGTCCGTTCGAGGACCTCGGGCTCTCGAACACGGCTGCGCACACCGTCGGGTTCATCATCGCCCTGAGCGGCATCACCTTCATGCACGTCGTGTTCGGGGAGATGATCCCCAAGGCGCTCGCGCTGCAGGCGCCCGAGACGGTCAGCCTCCGCGTGAACCCCGTGATGCGCGTGTTCGGACTGGTCTTCCGTCCGATGGTCGCCATCCTGAATGCCGCCGCGATCGGACTCATGCGGCTCCTGCGCATCCCGGAACCCGATCAACGACTCGCGCTCTACACCAGCGCCGAACTCGCCATCGTCACCGACGAGACCGCGAGCGCCGGCCAGCTCGGTGACATGCAACGGAACCTGATCCGCAACGTCTTCGACCTCGACGAGCGCACCGCCGAGGAGTTGATGACATCGCGCAGCCGGATCGAGGCGCTCGACATCGACACGTCGACGCGCGAGATCGCGGCACGCGTCACGGCGTCCGGCCGCAGCCGCTACCCGGTGATCGACGGGTCGCTCGACGAGGTGGTCGGCGTTCTCCACATCAAGGACTTCATCCGATCCGAACAACGTGGCGCAGCTCGCTCGCTCCGTGAGCTCATGCGGCCGATCCCTACCATCGCGGGCACGGCCTCCGCCGAACAGGTCCTCGACCGCTTCCGGCGCGATCGCACCCACGCCGTGCTCGTCGTCGACGAGCACGGCGGCACGCTCGGTCTCGTCACCATGGACGACCTCATCGCCGAGGTCATGGACGACGATCTCGACTCCGCCGACAGCGCGCCGCTCCGCCACGACGACGGTTCGCTCAGTCTCGACGGTGAGGCCACGCTCGCCGAGCTCGAGGACGATCACGGCATCGTGATCGCCAACCCGGAGGTCACCACCATCGCCGGGGTCGTGCTCTCGGCCACCAGTACCCTGCCGAGCCCGGGGACGACGGTGACGGTCGACTCCTACGATCTCACCGTCGAGGAGATGCGCGGCCGCAAGATCACCCGCGTTCGCATCCGACCGATCTGATCGCGCGTCGGGCCCGCGACCCACGGTCTGCCGCGACCGTGGGTCACCACCGGGCAGGGTGGTTACGCGGTGACGGTTCGGGGTACCACCGCTCCATGACCGTGCTCATCATCCTCGTCGTCCTCGCCCTGCTGTTCGGTATCGGCGCAGTCGTCGAAGGCCTGCTGTGGATGTTGCTGATCGGCATCGTGCTCGTCGTCGTCGCTGGCTGGTACGGCTGGACGAAGCTCCGTAGCTCGACCTGAGGTAGCTCCACCCGGACGCGTCGCCGATTGGACGACGTGGGCGTCGCCCTCGACTCCTGACGGCCTGCTACGCCGTGAGCGGATGGGCGCGAACGAACTCCGCGACGAGCTCGGCGAGGACGTCCGGGCTGCGCAGCGGCAGAAGATGATCGTCGGCCGGCACGGTCGCCGTGACCGCCCCGGGCACCATCGCTGCGAGACAGCCCACCAGTCGATGCACGACGGGTGGGCTGTCACCGCCCCGCACGAGCAGCATGGGCGCCGTGACGGATGTCGCGAGCTCCGCGTCGAACTGCCAGGCCGCCATGGCCATGATCTCGTTCGAGAAGAAGAAGCCGGCGTCGGCGCGGGCCCGCTCCAGGCCGTCCCGTCCGAGTGCTGCTCGCAGCACGTCGGCATATTCGGGCCCGCACACGGCTTTCATGAACGTGTCGAAGGCCGAGTCGACATCTCCCTCTGCCGCGGCGGCGATGGCCGCACCGATCACCGGCCCGATCGCATCGGTGATCGCGGCGAGGTCATCGGGGTGGACGAGCGCGTCGACAAGGGGAGGTTCGCTGAGGACGAGACCGCCGACCAGATCGGGATGGTCGACGGCGAGCTGCAGGGCGATCGCCGAGCCGGACGAGTGCCCCACCACGTGGGCTCGCTCGATGCCGGTCGCCCGGATGACCTCGGCGACGTGGCCGGCGTGTTCGGCGATCGACACCGGCCGCTGCGGCGTCGGTGAACCGGTGTAGCCCGCCCGCCGCATCCGGATGATCCGGTAGGGCGACAGGGCGGCGGTCGCAGCGAGTGGGTCGAACCACGAGCCGAAGACTCCGGCATGCACGAGCACGATCGGCGTCCTCGAGCCGTCGCCCTCGTCGGGCCTCGCGTCGACGTATTCGACGTCGCAGTCCTCGATCTGCAGCGTCGTCGGCGTCGGCACAGTGGTGGCTTCGGATCGCTCGGTGGTGGGACTCATGTGACCTCCTGTGGGGGCGGTGATTCAGTCGGCGTACAGCCGGAGTTCGATGCCGTCGGGGTCGTGGAGGCCGACGAGGACGGATCCGCCGTCGTGGCCGGTGACGACCCCTCCGTGGGGTTGTTCGAGTCGGTCGAGTCGTCTCCGCCACCGTTCGACGTCGTCACGCGTCGGAACCGAGAACGCGATCGGGTCGAAGCCGGCGAGTGCGGCCGCGCGGGACGGATCGAGCCGGAGTGCAACCTGCACGGCGCCGGAGGGGTCGGCGAGCGCGACGCCCATCACCGTCGACCCTTCGGTGAACTCGATGACCGTCTCCAGACCGAGCACCCGCTCGTACCAGGCGCGGCTGGTCGCGATGTCGGAGACCGGGATCTTCACGTGGTGGAAGCCGCTCAGGGGAGCCATCGGCTGCTCCTCACGAAGTACGGGGCCGGACTGTAGTTGCACACTAGAGTTCAGCTATAGTCGTCGTCGAACCCGATGTCAAGATCGAGAGACATGACCGAGCGACCGATTCCGTCCCCACCGAGTCCCGATCCACCGTCGGCGCGTCGACGGATCGTCGACAGCGCCGCCGAACTCTTCATCCGCGACGGCTACGGGGCGACGCCCCTGACAGCCATCGCGGAGCACGCCGGCGTCGCCGTCCAGACGATCTACTTCCACTTCGGCAACAAGCGCACGGTGCTGCGAGCGGCGATCGACGTGGCGGCAGCCGGAGACGATGCTCCTGTCGCTGTCCTCGAGCGGCCGTGGATGGATCGGATCCGTGAGGAGTCCGACGCCGCGACGATGATCGACATGTGGGCGGCGAACGGTCGGGAGATCTTCGAGCGGATCGCTCCGATCATGGGCGTGGTGCGCGATGCCGCCGTGGTCGATGCGTCGG
>CAXBAZ010000080.1:0-10039 GCA_963973395.1 uncultured Acidimicrobiaceae bacterium | reverse complement strand
TTTCTCCCTACGCGTTGCGATCGACCCAGGGCTCGACGTAGGTGAACATAGCTCACGCGCATCGACGCGACGATGCGCGGCCAACGAGGTTGTTGCGTCCTCGACCCCGTGGTGTGCATTCCCGTCAATCTTGCGGACGCCGTGGAATTATTATGTCGATGTGACATAATAAGAAGATGTCAGCTCAGCAGCGCCCCGCCCACCTACGCACCGCAGTGCTGGACGCCCTTGGCGTTCGACTCAACGACGAGGAACTCGAGATCCTCGCCGGTCGCCTGCGATTCGATGACACCCCGGCGTTGTCCCAGCAGGCGGTCGCGGCTCGTATTGGGTGTTCGCAACCGCATGTCTCGAACCTGGAGCGTGGTCTCATGGGCAAGTTTTCTAGGGCGGCCGAGCGTCGGCGCGAGGATGCGGAGCGCGCCGAGAAACTCCACGGTGCGTATGAGGCCATGATGGCCCAGGCAGAGGTTCTCCGAAGCGAGCTTCCACCGAAACAGCTGAAGCTTCGCAGGCGCAAGAAGCGAGTCTCCGCCTCGTAGGGTGCACCCGTTCGTCCTCCTCGACGGGTTCGGCGACTGCGGGGTCGTCTCGCGGTGTGGCGATGACGTGGCGGTTCGCGAGGAGGTTCCCGACACTCGTCGTCGAATCGTGAAACACCCGATCGGTACGCGGAGCGCGGACTGGTTGTGAAACGGAGCGGTCTCGGGTCGCATCACCGCCAGTTGCATGAGCTCACGCTGACTGACCGGCAATGGTTGGTATCTGAAGGGTCGGAATGGTCACGGCTTCATCGGTGACGATGGCCCAACGACGTGCCCCCACCCTGGTCGTCAATGACGGGCAGCGAACGTCAACCACGGCGGCCCAGGAAGTGGAGTCTCAGTCCAGTTCTCTCCAAGCATCGTCGGCTGTCACTGCCAGTTGGGCCGGGCGGCCAGCAGCGTTCGTCGCTCGTCGTCCGTCGAGTCGTCGCGCCAACGCACCTCGCAGTCGCCGATATCAGTGAAGTCGACGTTCCGGTCGTCGCGGAGTGTCCGAGCTTCGCTGCGGCCGGCGAGCACTCGGCCGACCCTGATCGCCTTCTCGCCGGTCTCGTCGAAGATCGCTTGTGTGCCCATCGGGTTGTTCTCGGCGGATCGAATCTCGACACGGACGTCGCGTGCGACGACCTGACCTTCGTTCGTCACGACAATAGCGTGGAGGAACGGCCCCTCAGCGAGGCTCCCATCGCTGTTCTCGGTGCGTTGGACGTGTAGCCGCAACCCGGCCTGGCGAGCGCGCAGCGCCTCTGATCGGCGATCTGCTTGTCGATCGGACTCGCGGTTTTCCTCGATCTTGCGTATCGCCCCAGCGTGCTGAGTCTGCGTGCGCGTATACCAGACAGCGATGCCTGACACGACGATCGCGACCATCGAGAGGATGAGCGCCACGGCTTCCATTTCTGCGAGCGTACGCTCTGGCGGCGGTCGGGTTCGTTGATCCTTACGCGTCGACATCATGTGAAGGGCGAGGTCTCCATCGCAGGCACCGACTCGATTCCGGCCGTTGACGGACCGGACGTAGCACGGGTCCTTCACGGTATGACTAGAGGCAGAACGGACGAGTCCGAACAGGACGAACGGATCGCGACAGTCTCGAAACCCTCCTTCCGACCGATCAGTGGTCTCCACTGGACTGGGGATGGCTAGCGCATGCATCCGTGTCCGGTTCCGGCAACTGGGTGGGCACGATTCGTAGCGTCGAGGTGCGAGCGGCGACGCCGATGCTCACTCGCGGTCGAGGTGCATGACGTTCTCGATGGCGTTGGCGAGGTGGACGCTGTGATGGCGCGGCTGGCGAGGAGTTGTGCTCGTGGTGGTTCCGGCCCCGAGTCGTGAGTAGGGCTCGATCTCGGCACCTTGCTGAACGCGGCCGCCAGCTCCGACGGAGCTGTGGTGGCCGATGACGCAGTGCGGCTCGACGGTGGCGCCCTCTCCGATCCAACTCCGGCTCCACACCTCGGTGCCGGGGCCAACCCACGCTCCCCGCTGGATGACGGCGTGCTCGCTCACGGCGGCGTCGCGCCCGACGTGGGCGTATTGGCTGATCCGCGCGCGAGGTCCGATGGTCGCTCCGGCTTCGACTCTGGCGTCGGGGTGTACCTCGGCGGTGGGGTCGATGGAGGCAGCGGGGTCGATGCCAGGGCGGTGAACGCGGTCGCCGGTCGGGGTAGTGATGCGGGTCGATCGATCGTCGAACCACGAGCCGGACTGGTAGGCGCCGTCGTTCATGTCGTCTCGCTGGATGACGTCACCGGTGGCGAGGAGGAAGCGGCCTGGTCGGGCTTCGATTTGCTCGAGCCGGGCTCGGTGATCGGCGATGTCCGCCTCCAGTGCATCCGCGAGCTGTGGGTCGATGATGGCGTCGAATCCTTGGTCGGCTTGCTCGAGGTCGGTGAGCGCCTCGCGGATTGCGACCTCCTCGCGCGAGAGATCGACGAGCCGAATCCCGAGGGCGGCAGCTTCGTGCCAGGTCGGGACGTGATCGAGGCTGTTCAGCGCGTCGATGAAGCGCTGCGCGTCGCTGCGTGAATCGTTGGCGTCGGGCACGACGTCTCCTTGGTGCGGGTGTAGAGGCTGGTGAGGTCTTCGTTGTCCGGGATCCGCAACACCTCGACGTGACAATCGGTGAGTTGGCTGCGGATTCGTTGGCTGGCGGCGCGGCCCGCTGAGTCCCCGTCGAGGGCAAGCACGATCGGTTCACCGGCGGCGTGGGCCTTGATCTCGTCAGCCGTCGACGATGTGGAGCCAGCCGAAATGGAGGACGTGGAGATCAGGGCGGCGGACCGGTAGCCGGCCTGGGTGACGACGAGGCCGTCGAAGATGCCTTCGGACACGACCACAGGTCCATCGACCGGGCCGCCGCGAGGGAACGTGACCGTCGGTGCCGCCCCGTGCTGGCTGGTCGGGTTGCTGTACTTGCTCGGTGCTTGGCCATCGAGGTTGCGGACCTGGACGTAGGCGAGTTCACCGTTGCGGTCGAACGAGCACACGGTGATGCCGCGCCAGCGTGGGAGCCCCCGCGCCCGGGTGATGGCGTGCGCTCCTGGGTCGTAGCCGATCCGGTTCGCGCGGAGCACGTCGTCGTCGAGACCGCGCCGGTGAAGCCACCCTCGTGCGGCCTCGCCCTCGGATCGCCACAGTCGGTGTTCGCAGTCGTTCGCCCAGCGCCGCAGTGCCTTCGACAGCGATCGCGCCGGCTCGACGGTCGGGCGCCGGACAGCCGGAGCGGCTGGGAGTCCGGCGCGTTCCTCGAGCCAACGGATCGCGCCACCGACGTCCACGTTGTGGCCGATCACCACCGCGTCGATCGCGGTTCCGGCGTGGCCGTCCGACCAGCACCGCCAGCGCGCGACGCCCTGCCGATCGACGAACATGGTGACGGACGGATGGTCATCGGGATGCTCCGGCGCGAAGCAGGTCCAGCGGGCGCGCGATCCCTGCCCGACGGGTTGGCCCGACAGCGACGTCAAGAGCGCGGCGAGATCGGTTCGATCGAGGATCTCACGCGCGCTCATCGCCATGACGGTCACCTGCGCTCGATCGGGCTATCGAGCCGCTGACGCGTGCGCCGCTTGTTCGGCAGTGTTGGGCACATTGGATGGGGGATTGTGTGGGGTCAGCTTCACCCAGCGCGCTGCGAGGCCGATGCGCTCACGGCGTTGGCCATCGTCGGTGGTCCAGGTCCGCTGCCGACCGTTGCCGCGCAGCTCGACCTTGTCGCCCTTGTGGCCCTCGGCGATGATGCGGACCGCGACGTCACCGAAGACGGCGACGTCGAAGAAGTCGGCGTCCTCGACGCCGGGTTGGTTGGACGCGACGCGAAGTTTCGCCATCGGCTTGTCGTCGCCGCCATAGGCCGACATTTCCGGGTCGGCGGCGAGCCGGCCGGTGAGGTTGAAGTTCAACATGATCGTGATTCCTTTCGGGTTGGGTATTGGGAGGTCGGACGGGTCACCACGCAGGAACGGTCGGGTCGAACTCGGCGATCGACCACCAGTCGCGAGTGGTCGGCGGGATTCGGGCAGATGCCCGCGGAGGCGTCGGCTCGCTGTGGGTGTCCTGCCGGCACGGGATCTGCCACAGCGTCTCGATGCGACCGAGGGCGGCGGCGAGAGTGGCGAGGAACTGGCCGGGAAGAAGCGGATCCGTGCCGGGCATCCAGGCCGCGCACCATCCGAGCCAGAGCGCGTGGGCCTCCTCTACGAGAGCTGGATGTCGCAGCCAGCACGGGGGAAACCATCGGGAGAGACGGAACGTGGCGATCGCCCACTCGGTCCACGCCGTGACGTCGGCCCACCACGCTGCCTCCTGGTCGCCGAGCAACTCGGGGCGTCGAGGTGCCGGCGCTTGCGGGCCGTCATACTGGTACGGCGTCTGCCACGGGTAGTTGAGCTCTCCGAAGCTGCGTTGCTCCCCGTCGTCGCCCGGCGGGCCGGTCTCGAACTGGTCGAGGTACTCGTCGTTCATGCGGCGCAGTCCTTGGGCGGGCGCCGGTTGAAGATGCGGTCCTGACGCAGCAGGATCCCTCTCCCGGAGCGGGCGATCAGCAAGGCGTGGCCGCGCTTCTCGGAGTCGATCTTGCGAATCTCGTCGGGTCTCATGACAGGGACTTGGCGCCACGACCACGAGTAGTCACCGGCGTCCAGCAGACCGAGCCGTCCGGAGCGGGAGGTTTGGAGAACTCGTTCCTCGCGGACGCCGAGCAGCGTGGACAGATCCTCCAGGTCGCCGGCATCGGAGAGACCGCCGAGGACGATCTTGGCGTTGTTGAAGTCGAGCAGCGCGTCGCCCAACTCCCGACCCCAGGCGTTGCGCGCCGCTGCCATCGACTGGAGCACGACGATCGTCTGGATGCCTGAGCCGCCGCCGGTCGAGAGGAGTTGTTCGAGTCGCGGGATCGGGGCCACGTTGACGGCCTCGTCGAGGGCGAGCAGCAGAGGCGGTCGCAGCCGGCCGGTCTCGCGGCCGAGTTCACGCGCGACTTCAACGATCGCGGCGGTGAGTGCCGTGCACACGCCTGCGGCTTGGCGTTGGTGCGACTCGGACCCGAGCATCCAGATCGTGCCCGACGACTGCAGCAGCTTGGCTGGGTCGAACGACTCGTCGGTCGCTACGTCGCACATGCGGCGGATGTGCGGCAGCCGGAACGGTTCCAACGCCTGGAGTACCTGACCGGTCACACCAGCCTTGAAGCGAGGGTCCTGAGCGACCGCAGCTTCGATCTGGTCGGCGATCGAGGCGACCGCGTCACGTTCGATCGGGTCGACGATCTGGTCGGCGGCCCATCGCAGCACGTCGGCTGGGGAGCGGTCGCTGTCGCGGTCGATCCAGCCGAGCACGTCACGTATGGTCCCGCCGCGATGGGCGGCGGACGTGAGGTAGGCGGCAAGCAGGGTGTGACCGGCGCTGCGCCAGAACTGGTCGTTGGGCCCGCCCTCGGAGACCGCTGCGAACAGAGCTTCGGCGCGCAATTTGGCGGTCAGCAAGGATTCACACCCCGCCACGGGAGACCAGCGCACCGTTTGTACTCCGGGCGGAAGCTGCGTGTCGGGCGGCAGCATCGGTTCGCACAACCACAGAGGTGCGCTCGTTGAGGCACGCCATGGGTGCGTCCACAGCATGATGTCGCGTCGGACTCCCGTGGCGACGACGGGGCCGTGGTGGTCCACCACGGCCGGCGCAACGGTTCCCGATGTCTTGCCCGATCGAGGTGGAGCGAGCACCAGCACCGTCGATTCCTTCGGCAGCCACACTGGCTTGCCGCCGTACACCTCGCGACCCACGAGCAGCGCAGAGCGCTTCGGGTCGCGATGTCGCTCCCCGAGAATCTGCTCGGACGTTCGGATCGCGGACCGCCTCGAGAAGCGGTCGAGGTCGGACCCGTGAGCCAGTCCACGCTCCGTTATCCGGCGTCGGCGGCGATACCGACCGGTGATCAGCGACACCGTCGTCGTAGCGGCCACTCCGACCGCGATCGTGGTGTAGCCGAACATGGGTCCGGCCAACCCGGAGGCGGCAATCTGCTCGGGACTGAACAGGTGGCTGTACGCAGACAACAACGTGGCGAGGTCCCGTCCCGCATTCCAGCCGGTCGTCGACCACAGAGCCGATGCAGTCGTGGGCGCGAGCCACGCGACACCGGCCAGGAATCCGACGATGATCAGCGGCAGCCACTCATTGGTGGGTGCACGATGCGCCGCGCGATCAGCGTTCACCAGCGGCCTGCCCAGCTGAACACGGCGACCCCGTCGGACAGCGCCCATGTCGCACCGCTCGGCCCCGAGAGCAGTGTCGAGTCTTCGCCGACGAGCACATGCCACTCGCGCAGCGGTCCGGCGGTCGCAACTTGTGCGAGGGCGGCGTGGTCAAGATCCGTCGCGAGGTGGGCCGACAAGTGCAGGGTCGAGCCATCGGGTCCTGGGGCTCCGAGGCGCACCTCGGTGTATGTGACCTCCGCGGCGAGCACTTCGACCAGCGCCGAGATCGTCGCGTCGAGCCCTGCGTATGGAGCCGAGGAGTGGCCGCTGCTCGAAACGCCGAGCGCGACCATTCGGGGGAACTGTTCGTAGTTGCAGCCCTGCACTTGCCATGTCACATCGCTTGCCGTGTAGGTGTCGAGCACACAGTCGGCGCCCTGATCGGTGTCGTGGGTGCGCTCGGCCGTCCCATCCAGCCCTGCCGCAGCCGCAAGGTCTGCGATCGCGGCATCGCGATCACTGTCGATCATCGCCAGCCAGCTCGCCTCGTGTGTGCCGAACCAGTCGCCGTCGCGTTGCTCGAAGCGATCGACTGCCTCGACCAGCACGACGCCGGGGCCGGTGACCTGCGGGAGCGGGAACTCTCCGAACCGGGCGGACCATTCGGCCGGGTCGACGAGGTCGCCGCCGTTCGTGCGGTACCCATCGATGACCGGTGAGGGCAGCTCTCCTCCGCTGACATCGACTCGCAGTCCTGTCGAGCGCCGGTCGCCAGCGTCTCGAGCTTGCGCTGTCCCGCCTTCGTTGGTCGGCGGTGTCGAGGAGTCCGCGGCCGACGCGGCGGGGGGTACCGCGTCGGCCGCGGACTCCTCGACACATGCGGTTGCGACCAGTGCCGACGTCACGCCGAGCGCAAGGCATAACGCGCGGTCAAGCCGCATCAGCGAACCCCTCGAGCGCGGTCCGTGCACGGTTCGACCATCGCCATGCGAAATTGCGTTCCGTTCCCGTGGTCGAAACGCTCTTGTCGACCACGCCGGCCTTGCGGTCCGCCCAACTCCGCATCCGGTCGAGCGGGAAGTCGGTGGTGTCGACCAAGCGTTGGATCGCCCGCTGGGCATCGATCGCGTCGACCACCTCGTCCGCAAAGTCGGTGCAACGCTCCTCCGTGATCATGTCGCGACACACGAGTCGGGTCGTTCGCCGGTGCGCTCGAACGTCCGAACGCGTCACCGCTGCGGCACCGCGTGACGCAGCGCGCATCAGATCCGCTCGATCCGTGATCCCGTCGCGAATCGCCGCCCACACCTCGGTGGCAGCTGCTTGCTCGGCATCCTGGCTGCCCCACGCCCAGCGCCTCGCCACGTAGCGCCACATCGGCGCTGTGGAGAGGAACAGCTCTTCTTCTGGTGATGGCTCCGCAGAGCGAGTGCGTCGGGGCGTGGCCGTGGGGGTTGTGTGGTGTTTCGTCATGAGGCCGAACCTGACGCCGCAGGTGCCAATCGCCTGCCAACAGCCACTGCCAACGCGCTGCCAACGGCTGCAAACGCGGGCTTCTTGCACTGCCAACTCCCTGGTCAGGCAGCATCTTTCGAGATCCTGTCGGATTGACCGCGAACGGCCTGATTGGTGTCGGCCAGCTCCCGCATCCGGCGCGACAACACGACTTCCAGTAGAGCGAGTTGGCCGCGCAGATGGATCAGGCACCGGCGAGCTGGGAGTTGCACGAGGGCGTCGCGGGTCGAGCTCGGCAGTCGGAGACGTTCCATGCTGTCCTCGGCGTCATCGGCATCGCCTTGGCGGAACATCACGTGCAGGTCGGCATCGGACACCAGCCGCTGAGCGATCTCACCGGCGACCCCGTCCGCCTGGGCGCCGATCTCGGCGAAGCGGTGCACCACGAGAACGTTTGACAAGGCGTCGACGCGACCCAACTTGAAGTCGTGCTGCATATACCGAACGCCTTCAATGGTCGAGGCGACCCGCCATCCCTCGTCGTTGATTCGGAGCGTCGGTCGGGTCGATCCTGCGAGCATCTGCGACACCGCCCGCTGACCGGCCAACATGGCGAAGCGCAGCACTCGGTCGTCTGTCCCGCACCCCGACACGTCGACGACGAAACCTGCTGGCGATGACGCCGGCTCGACATTCGACTGGCCGTCAAACATTCCGGCGATTGAGCCGTTCAACAGCTCTCCAAGCCCGAACCGGACGGCCTGCGTACCGGTCAACGCCTCGTCGCGACCGATCACCAACTCGTCGCAGACTGCGGTCGGCATATCCCGCAGCACACCGAGCAGGTCGCCCAACACGGGCCTGTCGGGCAGCACGCGCACTGCTGCCGCAAGGGCGGCGCGCTCGAGGGTGTCCAACGATCGTGAGAGGCAGAGCGACGCCAACGCGGCGGAGAACTCGAGCCGGCCTTCGGGGTCCTGCAGAGGGTTGATGCGGGTGGGCCCACCCGGTCGTAGGTCGAGCACTGGAGCATCCAGCGCGGCTGCGATCGCTCGGTACTCACCCTTCACATCGGTGGCGACGAAGCGATAGCCGAATGCCCCGACCAGGTTCCACAGCATCGCCTTCACGAATGCCGACTTGCCGTTTCCTGGGGCGCCGGCGATCACCATGTTCGGATTCGTGGCGTGGCCCTCCAGCACGAGTCGCAACGGGTCGAGCCCGAACGGACTTCCGCCGGCGAGCCGGTCGACACCGAGCACAGGGCCGACCGAGGGGATCGATCCGCCGAAGTGCCACGGGTACGCCGACTGCCACTCTGCCGTCGTAGCCCGCAGCTTCGCGAGCTTCACGTCATCCGTCCCTTCAGCTGTTCTCGGCGCCGACACGTGCCCCGATGGGAAGGGCGGCGGCCAGCGCCCGGTCGTGCTCGCCGGACAACTCTCGGAGCGACGCGTGCCCCGACTCACGCAGGCGCCGGCGCAAGGTCTGGCAGCGCCGGTCGAGCTGCTCGCGCGACTTCGCCGAGACCACGATCAGCATGTAGGCGTCCAACTCGCCGTGACCTTCCGACACCGAGCGCTCCGCCCGTTGCAGGGCGTCGACCTTCTTCAGGTTCTTGACTCGAACGTGGCCGTCACCTTCGGTCGCCGCCGACACGTTGTTGCGGCTTCCGATGGATCGACGGGAGTCACGCTGCCGGTCGGCCCGTGACGGCGGAACCGGTTCGAACACGGTCGTGGTGATCTTCGGACCGTCGACAGCCAACGGCTTCCACAACCACGACCCGTGAACGGCGACCGTCGGCCACAGCACGGCGAAACAACGGTGGTACGCCCGGTCCACCATCACGGTGTCGCGTTCAACGGTCACCTGACTCTCGGGGATCGCTCGCTCGGCCAGCGCGAAACGTTCCCGACGCGTCGGCGGGTCGGCCGGCCGGTAGGGGTCGATCGCGTGCGTGATCACTCGGCCGACCTCGGCAGGAGACATCAACGGCCCAACGGCGAACCCGTGGTCCTCGAGCTCGCCTGCAAGCGTCGCGCCGGCTCGGATCGCCGCGGACGACATCACCTCCGCGACCGAACCACGCAGCCCTGCCCGCCTGGCGATCCGGAACCGTCCGGCCTGCGTCACCGTCGCCCACACCACGACGTCATGACTGGCGGCCAGCGTGCCGAAGCTCGCCAAGTGCTCGCTGTAGTCGCCCGTCGCCGGGCCCTCCACTCCGCTGGCCTCGTGATAGCGCACCAGCGCGGCAGGGTCAGCAGCGCGATGAAGGTCGGTCCAACCGACGCGTTCCGCAGTGAGTTCGGTGTTTCGTTCTACGCACAGTGCGCCGAG
>CAXBAZ010000079.1:0-10115 GCA_963973395.1 uncultured Acidimicrobiaceae bacterium | reverse complement strand
GGAGACGCTCACGGACCATGCGGTCGAAGAAGATCACTGTTCGGTCGGCGGCGCTGGTGCCGTCGAAGGTCGGATCGGCGGGCCACACCGCTGAGCGAGCGGCGGAGATCCGGTTCCATGCATCGTTGTCTTCGATGAGCATGAAATAGCCGAGCCATGGGCGCAACGGAGTGTCGATGATGCCTCGCTCGACGGCGGTCCAGACGTCCATCGCCTGACCAAGCGCCTCGTCGGTTCTGTTGTTGAAGTTCTGACCCGGGTTGTTGCCGACGATCGACTTCAGCTCGATGATGGCGAGGACTCGGCCTTCGATCGTCACGACGATGTCCCAGCTCTTGTCACGCCGGAAGTAGCCCGGTATCGGCCGACGCTTGACTTCCATCATTTGGGCTGGGATGCCCGCATCCACGAGCACCTCGATCAGCAGCAGTTCGAGAGCGTCGAGGTGTCGGCCTCCGGTCACTTCGGCACGCAGCCCCGTGTTTACGACGCCGAGGTCGCGCGAACGCTGCGCCTGCGACTCGCGCACCTCCCAGTACGACGCCACAGCCGCCTGCACGCGCTCGCTGTAGTCGGGGAGGTCGTTGGCCATCAGGATGCGGCGAGGCTCAGGTCTGGGTCGAGTTCGTACAAGCGTCGTGCTACGACGCTTGCCTTCTGGCGATCCCGCACCTTGAACGCAGCTACGAGCTCGCGCGCGTCCCGCCGATGAAGCCGTTCCCGGTGCGGCACGCGGATCCGTCGGAGGTACTGGGCCTGGAATCGGTAACACCCGCCGCGCATCTTCACGCAGTACATAGAAACGAAGAGTTCCGCGATGTCCGAGAGCAGCAGGCCGCCCAACACCCCGAGGTCCCAGCTGTCGGAGGTGATGACGTAGAGGCCGTGGTGCGGATAGGTATGGCCCCGGTCGAGGACTGGCTGTATGAAGGCCTTGAGGTCGGGGATGACCAACTTGTCCCGGTCCTGCAACCCAGGTTCGACTCGGTCGATGGTTCGGTACCAGCGCGACGGGTTCTTCTGCGCGACGTGCCTGTTGCGGACTTCGCCGTTCCACGACTCGAGGTAGTCCTTCATCCGTGGGTACTCGTCAAGGTTGACGAGCTTTCCATCTTCCCATGGGTTCACGAGGTAGGTGCCGGACCAATTCGCAACGCCGGTCGTCGTGTCGCGGGTCATGAGCATCGGAAGCAGGCGTTCGGGCTCGACGAGGTCGGGATCGTCCGTGAGGTAGACGGAGTCCGCTCCCGTGGCGACGCCGATGCCAACACGCGTGCCGGTGCTCGGGTCCTCAAGCGGCGGGAAGCGCGACTCGAGGTCCGCCAGCAATGCGAGATTCGCCGGGTTACCTGAGGGCCACGAGGTGTTCGAGTCGAACCACGTCGGCAGCTTCACCGCAGTGACCGCTTTCGTCGTCTTCGACCTGCCGCGAGACCCCACCCACTTGGAGAAAGCCGGGACGGTGTCCTCGCCGAACTCGCCAGTGGCGTTGGCGACAACAGCGGCCGACTGCGCTGTGCGACGGATGACGGTGATCGCTGGGTAGGCAGACACCTTCTCTTCGAAGGCGTCGACGTCGTGCATCGTTAGCACCGTCTCGACCGAGTAGCTGTCGGCGATGAACTTGCGGAGATCGCAGCCGTATTGGTTGTGCATCCACCGGTCAGCGACGATGAAGCCGAGCGCGCCGTCAGGCTTGAGGAGCCGGAGTCCGGTCTCGATGAAACCGACGAAGATGTCGCTGCGACCGCGCATGGTCGGGCAAGCGCGGCGGTAGGCCTCGCTGCGCGGCTTCGGCACGTCCTCGAGCCGGATGTACGGAGGGTTGCCGATCACGAAGTCAGCGGTCAGGTCGTGCGCCGTCAGGAGAAAGTCGGCGCATCTCACGCCGCTGCCGGCGATCTGTGTTGCTCGCACCTGAGTCTCTCCTGCGTCCGTGAGCGCCTTCGTCACCGCCTTCTGGGCCAACTCGACGTTCGCCGGCAAGAGATCGAACGCTTGAAGCGATCTCGTCGAGGTCGCGTCCATGGCGCTGGCACGAATCTATGAGTCGCTCGATCATCGGGACGAGGAACGCCCCCGCTCCGCACGACGGCTCGATGGCGAGCATTCCACCAAGATCACGATCGGCGGTGTACCCAGTCAGGTCGAGGATGAGTTCGACGACCCAGCGACGGGTGAACACCTCGCCGTGCTGGCCGGCTTCGTCGATCTCGAACACGCTGTCGTCTACTTTCTCTCCGAGGTCGAACGACAGTTGCCGCTCGACGATCCGCTGGTACGCGGCCATCGGGTCCCTCCCAAGCTACTTGGAGCGTTTGGGGTCTCGATGGACCGAGTCGTGTGCGGCGTCGCCACACGACAGACATCATGAACGATGGGTGTAGCGCTCGCTCGCGCGGCGCTCGGGGAGCCGACTACGCAACAGGGAGCACGTAGAAGCGGGCGCCGTCGGGGAGCGGCGAGAGTTGCCGGCCGAGGTACGAACCGAGGCTGCGGTTGCTCGTCGGATCGATGTAGCGGATTGAGAGGCCGTTGCGCTGGCTCGAAACGGCGAACGGGTACTCATCTCGGTCGAAACCAGCAAGCGAGGGAACAGACCGAAGGGCCGACGTACGTCGCGCCTCAGCTCCGGCACGGTCGATGCGCAGGAGCGCGGGCGCGCCGTTGCGTTGTGCGTCGGCGACGTGTGCGGCGGCTGGGCCGAACCTGCTGGTTGAGACACACACAACGCGGGTTGCGTTACAGACCGGCGCTACCGCCCTCGCTCTGAGACTCGCCAGTCGAGGACTCGAACTCGCACCGGCGCGATATGCGGCAACGGTGAGCGCTATCGACAGGAGCGCCGCAGGTTCTAACTCAAGGCGCCCACTCGACAGAACGCGCAGTGGCTCGAAGACCGCAGCGGCAACGGCACTCGGTAGGTCGTCACCGCCGCTCGTCAGGAGTGCGACCGCCACAGGCGCGGCGACGCCGAGCGCTACTGCGCACATACCCGAAGCGGAGCAGAGCGCGCCCACCGCAAACGTTGCGACGAAGAACGCGACCGAGATCACGGCGCGCCCGACGAAACTGTCGGTGACGAACCCGACGACCGCTGCGCCAGCTCGCCCGACTTGCGTCACGGCACCCACGCCCAGATCTACGACCCGGCAGAGCAAGCACGGTCCATCTGCCAGGTTGTCGAGCGCGCTGCCGCCGACGACAGCCGTCGGCGACGCGGCGAGGAGTCCGTCGAAGTCGATCTCGCCAGGCTCAGCGGTGAGCGCCCCGACCCGATCGCCTGCGACCGGGAATGAGGCCGGCGCAGAGAGCGTGAGGATCGCCAGCGCCGTTCGTTCTGCCACGTCGTCGACCGGGACGATCGGCATGGGGATGTCCGGAACTGCCTGCTCAATCGCCGCCGAGACGATGTCATCACCGGTGACGACGCCTGGGAGTTCCAGTCCGAGTTCTTGGGGGAGCGCATCGAACCAGGGCGCCCACGGTTCCGTCAGATGCTCGCCCGTCGATGTGGTGAAGGTCCCTCGAGTACCGAAGAGATCATCGAGGAAGTCACCACCGGTGGCATCGGCCGAGGGTCGTCCCTCGTCGTTGTAGGTGACCTCACGCACCCGGTCGTCGTAGAGGATCGTGGCGACACGTCCGCCGCTATAGCCGAACGATCCCGACCCCTCACTGCTGACGAACGAAGCAGGTTGCCCGTCACCAGCCCAGTTGATGTCCACCCACCGGTCTCCCTGTTCGACGCGACTCGATGCGACACGGCCGTCGGCATAGGTATCCGTGATGTCGGTGTCACCGACGGTCAGCGCCGCAAGCACACCGACGTCGTAGTCGGACGTGAGTGTCGACCCGTCAGCGTCGACCCGCACCGGTCGCGACTCGTCGTCATAGTCGAGCTCCAACGACCAGTCATCAAGGACGGCGCGGGTGAGCCCGGCTGACGACCACTCGAACGTGCCAACGACCTCACCGTCACCGCCGCGGACGGACTCCGCTCGACCGAGTGGGTCGACGTCGATGCGCATCTCGACGTCACCATCACGTGACACCGACGCGAGGATGCCCGGAGCGAGCCAGTCGAGTTCGTAGCGAGCGTCGTCGATCGTGACTGCGCGCAGCTCGCTCTCGGACCAGTCCCACTGTTCGGTGGTATTGCCGTACTCGACCGAAGCGATCTCGCCGTTTGAGCCGTACGTGAGCGATACACCAAGCCCGTCGGCGAGCTCGTACCCGACGACGGCACCGTTCAAGTACTCGAAGTCTGCGCCACCGTCGGCGGTCTCCATCAATGTCACCTGGCCGCCGTCGTCACGCTCGAAGCGAACGACCTCCCGGTTCAGCTCCGTAACTGCCTCGAGGTCGAAGCCGTCACCCAGCCAGCCATAGGCGAGCGCACGGCCGTCGACGACCGCTCGTTCGGGGCGACCGTGAGCGTCCCACTCATACGACAGGGAGCCGGTCGGCGCTGACACCTCGCTCAAGTTGCCGGAGGCGTCGTAGCGGTAGCTCCAATTGGCAGGTCCGACCTCGCTCGAAGTGAGCCGCCCACTGGCGTCATACTCGTAGCGGTACGAGGTTCCACCCGAGGTGGTGACGCTGGTCAGCAGATCGCCGTGCCACGCCAGATCGGCTGTGACTGTTCCGTCCGACACCGATTCAATGCGCCCTGCGTCGCTGTAGGCGAGGGAGTACGTACGGCCGTCCGGAAGGGTGAGTTCGGTCAGTCGGCCATCCTCGTCGTACTCCCGTGCGGTCGAGCGGCCATCACTGTGCAGCTCGGTCAACCGACCCCAGGTGTCGTAGCGAGCAGTGCGACCCGAGCTGTACCGATACTCCAAGCCCTCTGACGACTCAACAATTCCTTCGACGGTGTCGACTGGGACGCTCGATCCAGCTGGTGCCTCGCCAACTTCCGAGAGCGCAGATTCATCGGCCTTCGCGCCGATCGACTGCAGACTTCCGGCGGCGTCGTAGTGCACCGGGAGTTCCGCGCCATCCGGGAGTACCAGGGACTGCACCCGGCCGTCAGCGTCAAACTCGGCACGGGTCGTGCGACCGGCCGACTCCTCGCCGATCGGCCTGCCTGCTGGGTCGTAGTCGAAGCCGGTCGCGAGCACACCGTCGGTGACCGAGCGCACACGACCGAGATCGTCGCGGTCGAGCGTCACCCGGTATCCGTCGGCATCGCTCGTTCCCAGCAGTAGTCCCACTGCGTCGTACTCGAACGCCGTCACGGCGTCACCAGTCCGGGTCGACGTTGGCCGGGTCGAGCGGCCTTCATAGGTGATGACGGTCTCACCGTCTGACGACACGTTCTGCACCACACGGCCGAGTTGGTCGACGGTGAAGACGCTTCGCCGGCTGGGCTCGAGGGCGCGTTCCTGCTTGACTTCGAACTCGTTCGCTGCCAGTCGCGTCATCGTGATGCCATCGCGTGGTCGCACCTCCGCCACGAGATCGCCGCCTTCGTAAGATCGGCGAAGCAGCACACCGCCATCCGTCCCTGTTGCCTCGATCAGGTCACGAGCAGCGAAGGTGTAGGTGATCGTTTCACCATCGGGGTCGGTCACTTGGAGCCGATCCACTCCGAGCCGTGAGAACGACCACCGCTTTCCCTCTCGGTCGACCACCGCTCGCACTGCACCGTCGATGTACTCGAACGCCCGACCGTCAGCGCCATCGATTCGGGCGAGACGACCGTCCTCATACGAGTAGTTGAGATCCCCGGCACCGCTACGTAGCTGGGCGAGTCGTTCCTCGACGTAGGTGAAGCTCACGGTTCGGCCGTCGCTGGAGGTTGCAGTCGTGGCTCGGTTGTCGTCGAGCGCGAGTTCGACGGTCGAGGTGCCCACCGAGAGCCGTAGTCCACCATCAGTCCACTCGGCGGAGGTACACAGTGCTGAGTCCGGGCAGATGCTGACCGGCTGGCCCTGATCATCAAACTCGATCGTCGTCCCGTCGGCGAGTTCGACTTCAGCTCCTCGCTCCGGCTTCGCGAGCGGCACGGCCGGCAGTGGGCCCGTCATGGTTCCGTCGCTCAGACGGATGTCCCACACGGTCTCCCAGCCACTGCCGAACAGCCGACCCCGCTCGCCAGTCCAGACGCGTTCGATCGACAAGGCACCAGCCGTCTCCGGCATCGGTAGATCGACAACCGAGTCGACCACGATGAGCTCGGGTAGGACCACGAGGTCGGCTGTGCACACCGCAGCGCATAGCTCCGCCAGGGCGGCGGGCCCGTTGGGGATCAATGGCTCGAACCAGGGCGTTGCCTCGTTGTCTCCTCCGAACACCGAGCAGCCGACCGAGACCAGTGCGACAGCGAGTACGACCGCGACCAGCCGAGTCGACGCCAGTGAGCGTTCTGACCCCGCTGCCCCCGATGCTTCGCCACGCACGCGCAACAGGGTACGCGGGTTCACCAAGGCACTGGTTCTACAGACCGATGTCGAGGTCAGGACCTCGTTCGACACCTGCCGGACGGACTGCACGTTCTGTTTCGATCCCGTGGCGCATCGCCCACGCCGCCAACGGCGATGCGAGCGCGTCGGCCGCGTTGGCGTCGATCGTCCGTTGGTCACCGAGGGCGTCGAGCACACAGGCAACCGTCTCGGCCGGAATCTGGTGGCCGTCGGCCCAGCGGCACCATTGGTGCAGGGCGTCTCGCAGATCCCGGAGTTCGTCGACGTCGACGTACCCGAGGGCAAACCGTCGGTGCAGTTCCACGTTGCCGAGTTGGTCTGCGAGCTGGCGGACCTCTGCTTGGGCGATATCGATTGCCTCCCTTGCGGGGCCGGCGACGAGCTCCACGTCCTGCCGGTGTTCGAACGCCGCGCGGAGGCCCGCGTCGGCGTCGGCGACCTCGCGACGCGCCCCGCGCCGCTTCAGGCCGCTGGCTTGGCTCAGCCGGGAGTTGCTGGACCAGACTCGCTGCCTTGCGGCTTCGACCCCCTCATGCGCCTCGTTCAGTGCGGGCCGGTGGAGGTCGAGCAGGCGGTCGGCGTCCGCCCGTCGTCGCTTCGCGTCGCGGAGTCGTTCGGTGAGATCCACTCGCTCCTGGTCGAACCGGTGGTTCGTTTCCTCGGCTGCCAGCAGGTCGCCACCGACCTTGGCGGCGAGCTCGTCGAACCACTCGGGGATCGCGCAGCGTGGCTCGGGTCGAGGCCGGGTACGCACCGCAGGCCCGGCGGCCGCGGCGAGCTCTCGGCGTTGGGCGATGGCC
This sequence comes from uncultured Acidimicrobiaceae bacterium, assembly GCA_963973395.1. Lineage (GTDB taxonomy): Bacteria > Actinomycetota > Acidimicrobiia > Acidimicrobiales > Ilumatobacteraceae > Ilumatobacter. The sequence goes on along the minus strand of CAXBAZ010000079.1, from coordinate 2,887 downwards.
GGCAGGTCGGCGCGCTCGTTGGCGAGGACGCTCTCAAGCACATCTCGCGCCTCATCGAGGTCGTGCGTCTCAGTGATGACGACGATGAGGTTCTTCTCGCGTCCGCGACTCGCGCCGACGTAGAGGCCGCGGCGGGTCGTTGCCTCAGAGGCGAACTCGATGCCCACAGTTGTGGTGTCGCCTTGGTTGCCGTGCTCGGTCGCGGCGTACCCGAGGCGGAGGTACTCACGCGTGTAGTCGACCGGCAAGGTGACAGAGCCGGCACCCTGATTCGATGACACGGTGATCGAGCCGTCGTCACCGATGTCGGCAACTGTCCACGACTCGCGGTTGCGGACTGGCTCGCCGAGGTTCGTCGTGAGCCGGCGATCGTTGCGGCGGGTGACGACGATGTCACCGACGTGTGCGCGCTCGGACCCGCCGATACCCGTCGCCCGATCGGCGTGGATGTCGCCGACCGCGCCTCGTGCGGTCTGGATCGCTGCATTGATCGCGTCGACGTGGTCGTTGCTGGATGCGGTGATCGCGCATGTTCCGCCGACGGCGTCAATCGCGGACCATTGGACGACCACGAACGCGAGCTGCTCATCGACGGTGCCAGCGACGACGCGGTCGTGTTCGATGTAGGCATCGAGCGCGCGGGGATCGCCGCGTCGCAGTTGCAGGGATGCGGCCGCTTCCCAGTCCTCGACGAAGCGGTGGATGCGATCGAGCTCGTGGACCCTGGCCGTCGCGCACAGCTCGTGGAACATGCCGCCACGGCCGACCGCCTGGAGCTGTCGCGGGTCGCCGACGAGGGCGAGCCGCCAGTCGTGTGCGGCTGAGAGGCGCGTAAGTGCGGCCAAGGATGCGGTACCCACCATCCCGGCCTCGTCGACGATCACGGTCGAGCCGGCCGGGAGGCGATATTGGTCGAGCGGCGGTCGGTCGGTGCGCTGCCACTCGTGGAGCAGCTTGGCGAGCGTGTCCGATGCGACGCCGGTCTCACGTTCGAGGACACGGGCAGCCTTCGCCGACGGAGCGACGCCGAATACCGGTCGGCCGGCCGCGTCGAGGTCGTCCACCGCTGCCCGTAGCGTCGTCGTCTTGCCGGCGCCGGCCGGACCGACCACGAGCACGAGCCGGTCGTCGCCGGCGACGGCCGCAGCGACATCGGCCTGGAGGACGTCGAGGTGTTCGCCCTCGACGGTCGATGAGGGCCGGGGCTCGTCGGATTGCGCAGCCAGTGCCCACGACGCGATGAACTCTTCTTCGGCGAGGATCGCCTCGGTAGTGATGTGGGGCGAGGTCGGCTCGTGCCACATCGAGCGGCCGTCGGAGGCACGCGTCCGTGCGATCGTCGCGTCTGGATCGAGTTCGATGCACTGCGCAGCAACGGTGTCGGCCCACTCCTCTATCCGCCCGGCCCACTCGTCACCAGAGAAGGATGGCTCAGGTCGGGCGAGGTCGGTGAGCGCGCCAATGATCTGAGCGCGGTTCCATGATGACCCCGCCGTCGAAAGCCTGTCGATCAGCTCATCGACGGAGAGGGCGGCCGGCCGCGCCATCGGATCGATGCGGTGGGCTTCGAGTTCGTCAATGAGGTCAAGAGCAGTCCAGCCGACGTCGGCTGCCTCGCGGTCCCACCGTGTCGTCAAGTCGGTGACACCGTTGCCGGACTTGTGAGCGCGGGTGTCGACGGCGGCTTCGCGCTTGAGCGCGCCGAGTTCCCACTGGTTCGGGTCGCGTCCCTGCCGGTTGGTGAAGTCGGCGATCTTGTCGGCGAGTGCGTCGTCGATCTGGTCGGAGCGCTTCGAGAACGCTGCGAGGAGGTCGTCGGGCATCGCGGTCATCTCGGCTTGGCCGTGCTCGATTGCTCCCCAGGCGATGCCGAAGCGATGCGTGAGTTCGTTGCGGAGGACCGATTGATAGAGGCCGCCGAGCACTCGCTGGTGCTTCTTGAGGTAACGGGCGTCGAGGGCGAGCCAACGGCCATCGTCGGTTTGAACCTTCGCCGAGATGACACAGTGAGTGTGGATCTGCGGGTCGTCGGCCCGTGACGTCGTCTGGCGGAAGGCAGCGATCGTGAGGCCTTGCGAGTCGGGGTGGAGCCGCCCACCAGCGACGCGAACTCGCGTCGTCGAGCCGAACCGTTCCAGGTGGGCGAGCGCGGCGTTGACCGCGACATCGTGTGTCTCGAGAAGTCGGTCGTCGCGGGTAAGCGCCCACAGCACGCTGAGCGACTTTGGTGCGGAGAAGGTGGCGTCGAAGCCGGCGACCGCTTTCACGATCGAGCCGTCGGCGAGTTCCCGATCGAGGAGGGCTCGTCCGAGCGGTGTCCCTGATCGTGGGTCACGGCCTTCGAGAACGGCGAGGAGATCGTCGGCGGCGACGTCGCCAGCGAGGCTGAGCCCGGCGGCTTGCCCGCCGAGCCACTGCCCAGGGATCTCTCCCGGCGCCTCGGTGAGATAGCGGGTGTAGTACTCGACGGCAGCGAGCGCCGAGCGGGCGTAGATCGTGCGAACCCGAAGCATCACGGTCCGCCCAGCGATTGGGCACTTGTCTGTTGTGGTGGGAGTTGATGGTTGGGAAGGGTCATGGAAGTGGCGCCCGTGTAGGTCAGGGGGTGAGGAGGGAGAGTTGGGCGGTGTCGTCGGTGTGGTGGCGACGGGTGGAGTTGGTGCGGCGGTTGGTGCGCGTGGTGGCGCGTGTTGTGGAGGCCAGCTCTTCGGTGGCGCGGTGGAGTGCGTCGGCGGGGACGGTGAGGCGATACGTGCCGGGCAGGAAGCGGCCATCCGTCGATCGTGACTGGGCCGGCGCGACGAGGTGATTGTCGGCGAGCCGACGGATGGCTCGGTGCGCCGCGTTCTTCGAGATCCCGAGCGCGTCGCCGACGTTGCGCACCGAC
>CAXBAZ010000078.1:0-10152 GCA_963973395.1 uncultured Acidimicrobiaceae bacterium | reverse complement strand
AGGATCGAGCGGGCCCAGGACCTGCTGCGCACGACCAACCTGACGGTGACCGAGGTGTGCATGGCGGTGGGGTACTCCAGTCTCGGATCCTTCGCCACGCGGTTCCGCGAGATCGCCGGCGAGACCCCTGGAGCCTTTCAGCGCCGATGGGCCACGGATGGTGCGCCGCGCATCCCGGGCTGCTTCGTCTTCATGTGGGGGCTCGCCGAGCGCCGCAGCGCCGATTCCGCAATCGAGGAGAAGTCGCCGCCGGAAGGTTCGTCGTAGGTTCGACCGCATGATCAACAACATCAGCCTCACCACCGTCTGGGTCAAGGACATCGACGAGTCCAAGGCGTTCTACGTCGACAAGCTCGGCTTCGAGGCCCGTGACGACGTGCGTCTCGGCGACGACTTCCGGTGGTGCACGATCGGCCACCCGTCGCAGCCGGAGCTCGATGTGCACCTCTGCACACCCGGGCCGCCGCTGTCGCCCGCCTACGCCGATGCGCTGCATCGAGCGCTCGACGACGGCGGTACGTTCGCGGTCGGGCTACGGGTCGAGGACTGTCGCGCAACCGTCGCCGATCTCGAGGCGAACGGCGTCGAGATCCTCAACCAACCGGAGGACCGCCCCTACGGGGTCGAGGCACTCATCCGCGACAACACCGGCAACTGGCTGGTGCTGGTCGAACCACGCGAGTTCAGCCAGGAGGAGATGGAAGCCTTCGCCGGAGACGACCCGTCATCGCTCAACCCGCTCGCCGACTGAGCTGAAGCGCGGCCAGCCACCGGCGGGGTCCGGGTGGCCAACGCCCGGGCCATCGCCGTCCCGCTCGAGCGCACGACTCGACCGATGTCGAGACCGTGCTGTCGAACGCCGGCCGGACAGCTTCCGATTCCGGCGCACGTCTGGATCATCCACCGTCTGTTGGCGCAGAGCGTGGTCCTCGACATCCCCGCTCGACGGCGAGCCAACCCCGACGCATGTGGCTGTCGTCGTCGTCGAGGTGGCCGACGACGTCGTCCCAGACATCCGCGGCTCAGTCCGCCCCGCCGGTGGTCTCCTCCAGCAGGCTGCGGTACGCCTCGTTCTGTTGACCGCGGTCGGCGATCCACAGGTCACCGAAGGTGTCCGGCACGACGTTGCTCGCGCCGCCGGTCATTGCGCCGCGATCTGGATCAGGTTGCCGCACGTGTCGTCGAACACTGCGGTCGTCACCGGGCCCATCTGCGTCGGCGGTTGGGTGAACACGACACCCAGGTCGAGCAGACGTCGATGCTCGGCGTCGACGTCGTCGACCGCGAACGACGTCGCCGGGATGCCGTCGTCCATCAGCGCATCGCGGAACGGTCCCACGGCCGGATGCGACGCTGGCTCGAGCAATAGTTCGACGCTCGAATCCTCGGTGTTGCCGACGGTCAGCCATCGATCACCGTTGCCGAGCGGGACGTCGTCACGTGGTTCGAAGCCGAGCACGCGGGTGTAGAAGTCGAGCGCCTTGGTCTGGTCGTCGACGAAGACAGCGGCGAGGTGGATGCGCATGGAATCACTCCTTGGTCAGCCATCGATCGGCCGCACGACGGAGCGGTTCGAGGTCGATGGAATGGAACTTGTAGCGGCCCTCCCGGCGAGATCGGACGAGACCGACGTCCTCGAGCACCCGCAGGTGCTGCGAGACCGCCTGACGCGTGAGAGGGGTGTCGTGCTCCATCGTGAGCCGCGTCACGATCTCGAAGAGGGTCTGATCGTCGCGGCCGACCAGCACATCCAGGATCGCCCGGCGGGCGGGCGCCGAAAGCGCATCGAACACATCGGCCACCTCGCCGACCATACGCAAGTGCGAACTTGCATGCAAGTCGCGGCTTGCCTCTTGGTCGGGGGCCGAATGCGACGGTCGATCGCCTCTGGATGCCCTTGATCCGCGGGATCGAGCATGGTATCGAAGTGATACCATGCCGTGATGGCCATGACACTGCGGCTCACGGACAGTGAGCAAGAAGCATTGAGAGCTCGAGCGGACGCCGAGGGGATCTCCATGCAAGAGGCAGCACGGCGAGCAGTGCGCGAGTTCGTCGCCCGTAGCGATCACCGTGATCGTGTCGCGAGTGCCGCCTCTCTCATCATGGACACCCACCGCGACGCCTTGCGTCGACTCGGCGAGTGAGCGACCCGGTCGAGTTCCTCGACCTCGATGACGTCGTCGACCTCGCCATCGCACTCCTCGGCGATCCCGTGCCGATCCGCGACATCGGTCTGCTCGGGTCGGCCGTCGCTCGCCCGCAGACGACCGCCTTCGGCGAGGACGCGTACCCGGACATCTGGACCAAAGCAGCCGCGTTGCTTCATTCGATCGTCAAGAATCACGCCCTCGTCGACGGCAACAAGCGCCTCGGGTGGTTGGCAATCGCAGTCTTCCTCGAGATCAACGGCATCGGGATCTCACGGGCCGACAACGATGACGTCTACGACCTCGTGATCGACGTCGCCGCCGGCCAACCGGCCATCGACACGATCGCCGAGCGGCTCCGTCAACTCGCCACATGACGCGGCCGCACAGATCACCTGTACCACGCCGGGCGCTCGACTCCGGCGGCCTCGGATCACCAGATCTTGTCGCCACCGTCGCTGATCTGCGGTGATGCGACCACCAGAACGTCTCGGCTTCGGACTTCCCGATGTCGACACCGAGCGTTCTCCTCGGTAGCACGGCACCGAAGACCCTTGGTTGGTTGGTGGAGCTGGGGGGAATCGAACCACCTTGCGTCAATCTTCCCCCGCCCTGGTCAGAGCGTTGCACCCCTGGTCAGCGGCGGTTTTCGAGTGTCCGTTGTTGACCGTGAGTGACCGTTGGTGACCGGTGTTCGCCGTCCTTATTCCGTCCCGTCCGTCCGATTTCCGTCCGCCAGGTGATCACCTCCCACCTCGGCGGGCCAGCGCTCGTGGAGCATGACGTGTCATGCGTCCGTCGCCAGCTCCCGTGCCCAGTCGGCGAAGAAGGTGCGCACGGCCGTCACGTCCGCACTGCCGATCGGAAGCTCGTTGTCGGCGAATCGGTCGAGTGTGCTCATCATTTCGGCGAGAACGACTCGGTCGAAGCCCGGGTCGACCTCGTGCGCACGCTGCAGCAGTGTCGCTCGGTCGAAGCGCTGCGCGAGCACGTACACGTCGGCGAAGTCGCGGGCTTCGGCGCGACTGAACAGTGCGACGAGCTTGCGGCCGGCGAGCTCTTCGGGGTCGAACGTCGGTCCGACGATTGAGATGACGGGCGGTCGGCTCACAGCAGGACCGCGTGGATGACGGGCTGCCATGCCGCTCGGAGCTCGCGTGGCAGCACGAGGTCGGCCCACGCGTCGACGAGGAGCGCTCCATCGACGAAACGGAGGAGATCAGCAGGCGTGCCTTCGCGCAGCACGACCTCGTAGCAGCGGGCGCGTCTGCTGCGGTCGGCGAGATCGAACACGGCCCCAGGGTTCGACCAGTTCAGACCGAGCGGCAACGTCACCTCGGCGAAAGCTTCCTCGAGCGGGAGTCGCCAGAGCCGATCGGCGACGAACGCTGGTCGTCCGTGTCGAAAGGAGACTTCGGTGAAGGTGACCCTCGGCTCGGCCGTCAACTCGAAGCCGGCGGTGGCGAGGAGGCGAGATGCGGTTGCGAGCGTCGGCGACTTCCGGCCGTGCTCGTAGGCCGAGATCGTCGTGCGCGAGGTCCCGGCGCGCGCGGCGAGCTCCTCCTGGCTCAGCCCGGCCTCGTGCCGGACACGTTCGAGAAGATGCGAACCCATGCCGAGAGAGTATCCGATCGGATACGTCATCGAACTGTCGCCGGTTCGCCGTGGTGATGGCTGTCGCGCTGGTTCGAGGTCTGTTGGGAGGGCTGGTCGTTCAGGTGTCCTGCTCCGGTTGGGTGTGCATCCGTCGGTCGTGTGGCGAATGATCGTCGGTGCTGGCCGAGGCGTCAGCTGAGCTGGTCGGTGTTCCCGAACGTCAAGCTCGGACGTCGGTCACGTTGACCTTCAGCGGCTCGATGGCCGCGAGCAGTCGCCGTGTGTCGGCGCTGTCGAAGGAGCGCATGTCGGTGTCGTACCGCTGACCGAGACTATCGGCGAACACGTAGTCGTGGTCCGGGTCGATTCGGGCGATGCCGCGAATTTCGGCGTAGTAGTTGGGGGTCTCGGGATGGAAGATCAGGACGCTGCACCGGCCGTCAGCGGCGAGGTTCTGGGCCTTCCTCGTCGATTCGGTGATCGAGATGCAGATCCGGTCGTCCTCGACGATGTACCAGACCGCCGTCAGCTGGGGATGCCCGTCGTGACCGTTCGTGGCGAGCACGGCTGTCGGGTTCGCCAGTAGTTCTGGATCGACGTTCGCGAAGGTCATGAGTTCGCTCTTCCCGTCTCCATGTGGTCATCCGTCGCGGCTGACTCCTTGGCGATGAGCAACTGTCGCAGACCGTTCTCGACGGCTACCCGGCTGCGTTCGGACCCGATCGCGCCGGTGACGACAGCCGTCTCGTAGCGGGTGATGGTCGGGACCGCTTCATCGATCAGTTCGAGGCCCCGTGGTGAGAGCGTGATGAGCGTTCCGCGCCGGTCGTTGGGGTCGGGGAGCCGCTCGATCAGTCCGGCCGACTCGAGCCGGTCGAGCCGCTTGGTCATACCACCCGACGACAGCATCAGCGAGAACTGCAGGTCCCTGATCTTGATCGGTTCGCTGGCCGCACGCCGCCGCAGCGTGGCGAGCAGGTCGAAGTCGGCGAGCGTCAGCCCGAACTGTGCGAGCTCTGCTTCCCGGCCGGCCTCGAGGTACCGGGCGAGCCGGAGAATTCGCCCGGTGATCGGCAGCCCCGACACGTCCAGGTCGGGGAGCCATCCGCGGACTTCATCGACGATCTCGTCCATGGCATCGGTCTCTCGTTTCCCATCCACGAATGTATCTTACCACGAAGAGTCTTGACAGCAAGCCTTTGCTCCTTCATACTCAACTCTCACGCCGGAAAGACACTTCGTGGCGTGACACGTTAGATCGACTCACATTCGGAGGCACGACATGCACCCCGCACCCGCCCATCCCCGCAAGGCCCTGGTCATGGCGGCCAGCACTCGTACCGGTTCGGTCAACCAGGCACTGGCGCGACACATCGCCGACCGGCTCGACAACGGTTCACCCGTCGAGATCGTCGATCTCAACGACTACCCGCTCCCGCTCTACGACGGCGATCTCGAAGAGCGCGACGGCATCCCTGCGGCCGCTGCGGTCCTCGCCGGCGAGATGGCCTCGGCGGACGTCTTGGTGCTCGTGTCCCCGGAGTACAACGGCACGTTCACCCCACTGTTGAAGAACACCGTCGACTGGGTCACCCGGATCGACCCATTCGCCTTCGCGCACCTGCGGGTGCTCGTGTCGGCCAGCCCGGGACGTGGTGGCGGAGCCAACGGCGTCGCCATGGTCCGAACGTGGCTGTCGAACATGGGCATCGACACGGCTGAGCGCACGCTCTCGGTCGGCGGAGCGTCCGTCGGCCTCGACGGCGAGCTGGTGGGCATCGATCAGGTCGAACTGACTCGATTCGTGAGCCAGGCGACGGCGGAGCGATCGGCGGCCTGAGCAGCCGATCGAGTGAGGAGGCCATCATGACCGCCACCATCCAACGGCACGAGTCGATCCCGCGAACCACAGCCGCAACGACCCCGGGACGGCTCGATCCGATCATCACCGGCCTCGCACCAGCGGCCTGGGGACTCACCTACATCGTCACCACCGAACTCCTCCCACCCGGACGTCCACTACTGGCTGCAACACTGCGAGCGCTCCCCGCGGGCCTGGCACTGGCCGCCATCACGAGGCGCCGACCAACGGGATCATGGTGGTGGAAGGTAGCCGTGCTCGGCGTGCTCAACATCGGCGCCTTCTTCGTCCTGCTGTTCGTCGCCGCGTATCGACTCCCGGGCGGAGTCGCCGCCACCCTCGGCTCCATCCAGCCACTGGTCGCCGCGGGGCTGGCGACCGCGTTCCTGGGCGAACGGCTGCGCCGCTCGAGCGTGGCCGCCGGCATGCTCGGCGTCGTCGGCGTCGGACTGCTGGTCCTGCGATCGGGCGCCGCCGTCGACGCCGTCGGAGTCCTCGCCGGACTCGCCGGCGCACTGTCGATGGCATCCGGCGTCGTCCTCACCAAGCACTGGGGACGGCCGGTCCCACTCGCGGCCTTCACCAGCTGGCAACTCATCGCCGGCGGCGTTCTGCTCGCACCGATCGCACTCGCGGTCGAAGGGCAACCACCGTCACTCAGCGGCCAGAACCTGATCGGGTTCACGTGGCTCGCCACCGGCGGTGCCGCCGCCTCCTACCTCATCTGGTTCCGAGGGGTCGCCCGACTTCCCGTCGCCCAGGTGTCCCTGCTCGGCCTCATCAGTCCGATCGTCGCCACCATCGCTGGCCTGGTTGTCCTCGGTCAGACCCTCACACCAGCCCAGCTGTTCGGTGCCGCCCTGATCCTGACCGCGATCGCGGTCGGTCAACGACCCGCCGCGACCCGATCCACCAACCCACAACACAACCCACCAAGGAGAACCTGACATGACCACCCACACCCACACCCGACACACCCACGCGGTGGGCACGACCCCGACACCATCTTCACGATTCGCGACTGCACGAACCGCCGGCGCGCTCTACGTGATCATCATCGCCTGCGGGCTGTTCGCCGAGATCGGCGTCCGCTCCCAACTCATCGAACCCGGTGATCCGACCGCCACCGCCCAGAACATCATCGACGCACCCATGCTCTTCCGTGCCGGATTGGCTGCCGACATCGTCATGTTCATCGCCGATGTCGCCATCGCCGTCGTCCTGTTCCAGCTGCTCAGGCCGCTCGGAAGGACGATGGCGCTGCTCGCCGCGGCGTTCCGCATGACCCAGACCGCTGTCATCGGGCTCAACCTGCTCAACATGTTCCAGGCCGTGCGGATCATCGACGATGCCGGCTACCTCGGCGCCTTCGGTGCGGGCCAGACCGACACGCTGGCGCTGCTGTACCTCGACGCCCACAAGTACGGCTACATCCTCGGCCTGGCCTTCTTCGGGGTCAGCACCATCATCGTCGGCTACCTCGCCCTGTCATCGCGGCAGATGTCACGTCCGCTCGGCGTGCTCCTCGTCCTCGCAGGCGCCGGCTACCTGATCGACACCTTCAGCTTCTTCCTCATCCCCGGCTACGACGGATCGGCATCGCCGATCGTGCTGGCCCCGGCCCTCGTCGCCGAGGTCTGGTTCGCCCTGTGGCTCCTCACCAAGGGCCGCCGGCTGGAACACCTGGCCGAACGCGACAACACCACCGTCCCGTCGACGCGCATCGACGACATCCGAATGGTCGGAGCCGTGTCATGACCGCATCGACAGCAACCACGACGTCCCGAGAGAAGCCAGCGCTCCGAACGCAGACCAGTTGGAAAGCCATCACCAGAGACCGCTTCGGGTCGCCCGGCGTCCTCTCCCTCAGAGCCATTGCCCGACCGCAGATCCCAACCGGCGAGGTGTTGGTCGAAGTGCGCGCCGCCGGCGTCAATCGCGGCGACGCTCTCGAGATGCGCGGCTGGCCGTACCTGGGCCGCCTGACGGGATACGGCGTCCGAAACCCCAGGCATCCGGTGCTCGGGACCGATGTCGCCGGAACCGTGATCGCCCTGAACGAGGTTGTCAGTGGCATCGACATCGGCGATGAGATCGTCGGCTTCGGCACGGGAGCCTTCGCCGAGGTCGCACTGATGCCCGCATCGACCGCGGTCCACCGGCCGGACACGATCAGCGCCGAAGAAGCTGCCGCCATGCCGACGACCGCAGTCACCGCGCTCCAGGCGATCCGAGACGCCGCCCGAGTCGAGCCCGGACAACACGTGGCAATCATCGGCGCATCAGGAGGCGTCGGTACCTTCGCCGTACAGATCGCGAAGGTGAACGGAGCCGAAGTGACCGCAGTGGCCAGCGGACGCAACGCTGACCTCGTCCGCTCGATCGGAGCCGACCACGTCGTCGACTACGCCACCGACGACATCGCGACCCGTACCGGCCGCTACGACGTGATCATCGACCTCGTCGGCAACCAGACGATCCGGCGCCTCCGTCGGGCCTTGGCACCAACCGGGGTCTTCGTCGTGGTCGGTGGGCAGAACCCACAGTCGGTTACCGGCATGCAGCGCTTCGCCGCGGCCGCTGCCATGTCACCGTTCACCCGACAGCGCCTCGTTCCGCTGTTCTCCAAGCCGAACCGGGACGACCTCGACACGGTGATCGAACTCGCACGCACCGGAGCCGTGCGCCCGATCGTCGGCCGCAAATTCGATCTCAGCGACACGGCGGAAGCCATACGCCAGATCGAAACCGGACACGGCACCGGCCGGACCGTCGTGACGACCTGAGCTCGGACCACGACAGAGGAGACCACACCGTGAATCGGAACTCACGCGTCCCAGGCACCCATCCGAAGGAGCAGCCAGCGACATGAACATCACCATCTTCGGCGCGACCGGACAGGTCGGCAGCCGCATCCTCGACGAAGCAACCGCACGCGGCCATCACGTCACCGCCGTCACGCGCAGCGGAGCGGCTCCCCGCAGCCCCGACTCGGTCACGTGGATCGCCGGCGACGCCCGGAATCGCGAGGATGTCATCGACCTCAGCCGCGGCCGGGACATCGTCATCAGTGCGACGTCGGGATCCCGTGCCGGAGGCGACGAACTCGCCGTCGCCGCCCGGGCACTGCTCGACGGGGTCGCCGAAACCCTTGCCCGACTCATCGTCGTCGGCGGCGCCGGGCCCCTCATCGTGCCCGACAGCGAGGGGCGCCTGGTCGTCGACCACCCGCGCTTCGTCCCGGAGTCGATTCGCGGGGTCGCACAAGCCTGCGTCGACCAGCTCGACGTCCTGCGCGAGAACTCGACGGTCGACTGGACCTACTTCAGCCCGTCAGCCGAACTGACGGCGGGCCGGCGAACGGGGCGGTTTCGGACCGGCACGGACCAGTTGATCGTCGACAGCGACGGCACGTCGAGGATCTCACTCGAAGACGTCGCGGTGGCAGTCATGGACGAAGCCGAGCACCCCCGACACCTCCGAGCCGTTCTGACGGCTGGCTACTCGCAGCTGGGGTGCAGCGTCCCAGGGTCGTCGGCCCCGCGAAGCTCCGTCGAGCCGAGGTGACGTCATGACGATCAGACGCGAGAATAACCCCGTGCTGCTCGACGGCGTTCACCACATCGCGATCCTGTCATCCGACACCGACCGCCTGGTCGACTTCTACCAGAAGGTGTTCGACGCAACTGTCGAACATTCTTCGGCCGATGGCCCGGTTCGCCTCACGTTCCTGAACATCGGGCCGAACACGGAACTGAACATCTTCGAGATCGACGGGAACCACGAAGCTGAACACCAGACACCGATGTTCGGTCGAGGACGACTCGACCACGTCGGCCTACGAGCCGCGTCGATCGAGACGTTCAGCGAGATCCGCCGACGCCTGATCGACCTCGAAGCCACCGACGGGTTCGTCACCGACTTCGGACCCGTCCTGAGCCTCTTCTTCACCGACCCCGACGGCCTCGAAGGCGAAGTGTGCGTCCCCAGCCCGGATGCCCAACCTGACGTGCGCCACCCGCCGGGAACACCCTCCGCACGGTTCCACGTACCCTGACGTAGCACCCGAGCCCCGGGCCGTTCCCGACCCGACGCACGACACGATCCGACGTTCGTGGAATGCCGACTTGGTCGTTGGGTCCGACGTCATACGTTCGATTACCGTCCTGAGCCGCTCAGTCTCGAGGCCGCAGTCCCGGCTCGAACTCGCTCAGCGCTTGGTCAGCGGACCGCTTCGACGGATTCTCCCTGGTCAATCAGGGTGTTCTTCGGGGAAAACATCATTTCGTCCACGCCCTGCATTTACCCTGGTAGATGGCACTATTCGTGGAGCTGGGGGGAATCGAACCCCCGCCTCAAGATCTTCCCCCACCCTGGTCAGAGCGTTGCACCCCAGCTCAGCGTCGGTTTTCGAGTGACCGTTGGTGACCGGAAGTGACCGTTGGTGACCGGTGTTCCCCGTCCTTTTCCCGTCCCGTCCGTCCGAATTCCGTCCTTCTTGCCGGCGTACCGCGGTCGAGTGGTAGCCCTGGACGAAGGGTCACT
>CAXBAZ010000077.1:0-10271 GCA_963973395.1 uncultured Acidimicrobiaceae bacterium | reverse complement strand
CCTGCAGCGTGCGCATGTCGGCCGGGCGGGCCGGCATGCCGAGCGCGGCCACACCGGCGGCGACGGCACCCGACGACACGACGATCACCTCGTGACCGTCCCGCCGCAGCGCCGCGACCTCGTCGACGAGCTTCGCGATCGCGGTGGTGGAGATGTGACCGCGGTCGTCGGTGACGGACGCGGTGCCGATCTTGGCGACGACTCTCATGCCGGATCCGTCACAGGTCGGGTTGGTACTCGAAGCTGAAGTCGCCGATCCAGACGACGTCGCCCTCGGCCGCGCCGGCGCGGGCGAGCATCTTGAACACGCCCATCCGCTTGAGCTGGTGGTCGATGTACCCGAGCGCCACCGGGGTCGTCACGTCGTTGAGTGCGACGACCCGTTCGACGTCGCGGCCGACGAGGCGGAACTCGTCGCCCTCGAGACGCTCGACGACCGCGCCCTCGATGTCGGGACGGATCACCACGAGGCCCTCGGGTTCCGGCATCTCCTGACGCGCCTCGTGCACCAGCGTCGCCATCCGGCCGACGAGCTCGCGGACTCCCTGGCCCGTGACCGCCGAGATGACCGGATACCGCCAGCCGATCTCGTCGAGCGTCTCGGGCTGCACCGCGTCGGCCTTGGTGCCGACGACCAGGCGTGGGCGATCGAGCAGGTCGGGCTGATATGCGCCCAGCTCCTGGAGCAGCACCCGCTCCTGTTCGGCGGCGGGCGTCTCGTCCATCGGCGCGAGGTCGATCAGCAGACACAGCACGCGGGCACGCTCGATGTGGCGGAGGAACTGGTGACCCAGCCCGCGGCCCTCGCTCGCACCTTCGATCAGACCAGGGATGTCGGCGACGACGAAGTTCGTGTCGTCGTCGAGGCTGACCACGCCCAGATTCGGTTCGAGTGTGGTGAACGGGTAGTCGGCGATCTTCGGTTTGGCGGCCGAGATGACGCTGATCAGCGTGCTCTTGCCGGCACTCGGGAACCCGACGAGTGCGACGTCGGCCATCAGGTGGATCTCGAGCTTCAGCCACCGTTCTTCGCCGTGCTCACCCTGTTCGGCGAACGTGGGTTCGCGACGCTTGTTCGACAGGAACTTCGCATTGCCGCGTCCACCACGGCCGCCGGCCGCAGCCAGGAAGCGGTCACCGTGGCGGTACAGCTCGGCGAGCACGTCGCCGGTGTACATGTCGGTGACGACCGTGCCCTCGGGCACCCGGATCTCGAGCGATTCGCCGCGTGCTCCGTGCATGTCCTTGCCCTTGCCGTGCACGCCGCTCTCGGCCCGTCGGTGCGGGTAGTCACGGAACGCGATCAGCGACGACACGTTGTGGTCGGCGATCAGCCACACGTCGCCGCCCTTGCCGCCGTCGCCGCCGTTCGGGCCGCCCATGACGACCGGGCCTTCGCGTCGGAACGAGACACAGCCCGCGCCGCCGTCGCCGCCGCGAACGTTCAGTTGGGCCTCGTCGACGAACTGGGACATGGCTCCCGAGCCTACCGACGCGCCGGCGCACCGGTGAGCGAGGGTTCGGCAGCGAGAAATGCTCCCCCGCTCTCGCGTGTACGTGGACCGCGATGTTGCGGGTTGGCGGTCGGGCGACGACCCCTAGGGTGGCCGCATGGAACAGCCGGACGATGCGATGCAGGAGCGCGCCGCACGATGGGCGTCGACGATGCGCGGCCACTCGGCCGGTGGCGTGGCGCTCGCCCACGAGGACTCCTGGGCCGGGCCGGGCACCTCCGACACGGTCGACCGGCGTGTTCGCGAAGAACGTGACCACGAGTTGCTCGCTCCCCTGGCGACCAAGGCGTCCGACGCCGGCGACCGTCCGGTCGAGGAGGAGCCCGATCCGTTCCGCACCTGTTTCGAACGCGATCGCGACCGGATCCTGCACGACACCTCGTTCCGCCGGCTGGCCGGCAAGACGCAGGTGTTCGTGTTCCCCGACGACCACCAGCGCACGCGGCTGACCCATGCACTCGAGGTCGCCCAGGTGGCGCGTTCGGTGGCCGGGGCGATCGGGCTCAACGTCGCGCTCACCGAAGCCATCGCGATCGGGCACGACTGCGGGCACGGGCCGGGCGGCCACGCCAGCGAAGCTGCGCTGTCGCCGTACGTCGACGAGGGCTTCGACCACGCCGTGTGGGGCGCCGACGTCACGCTCGCCCCGCTCAACCTCTGCCGCGAGACGATCGACGGGGTCCGCAACCATTCGTGGAGCCGACCGGCGCCGGCCACACCGGAAGGTGAGGTCGTGTCGTGGGCCGATCGGATCGCGTACGTGTGTCACGACTTCGAGGACGCGGTGGCGGCCGGCATCGTGACCGCCGACATGCTGCCGGAACTCGTTCGCGAGCGGGTCGGCACCGACCGGTCGCATCAGCTCGGCACGTTCGTTCGGGCGATGATCCAGGCGACGGCCGAGACCGGCAGGATCGGGATGATCGAGTCGGTCGCCGAGGCGCTCGCACACTTCCGGCGCTTCAACTACGAGTTGGTGTACATGCGGCCTGCCAGCGTGGCGCAGGCCGACAGCGTGATCGCGCTGCTGCGGGCGCTGGTCGAGTACTACGCCGATCGGCCGAACCTGCTGCCCGACGCACACGGTCTCGACGCGGGATCACCGGCAGCGCTCCGGGCGGCCGTCGCGTACGTCGGTGGGATGACCGACCGGTTCGCGTGCCGTCAGGCCCTGGCGTTGCTGGGCTGGGAACGGGATCGCCTCCCGGCCGGCATCGACGTGTGAGGGTCTCGCGGTCGACGCCGCGATCGGTTGATGTGAACCGGAAACGCAAACGACCGGCCCAGACGGACCGGTCGAGCACGACTTCTCAGCTTGCTGAGTTCGAGTCAGATCGTTCGAGCGCAAGGCGCAACGAGCCCTCTCCATCTCTTGGATGGAGAGCGGCGAGGAGCAACGCCGCAATCGGGCGATGTGACTCGAGAACGCAAACGACCGGGCCAGACGGACCGGTCGAGTACGAATTCTTTCAGCTTGCTGAGTTCGAGTCAGATCGTTCGAGCGCAAGGCGCAGCGAACCCGAGTTGCCTTCGGGCAACGAGCGGTGAGATGCAACGCCGCGATCGGGCGATGTGGCCGAACTCAGACGACGTCGATGACCTTGCGGCCCTTGCGGGTGCCGAACTGCACCGAGCCGTCGACGAGCGCGAACAGCGTGTCGTCGCCGCCCTTGCCGACGTTCTTGCCGGCGTGGAACTTCGTGCCGCGCTGGCGGATCAGGATCGTGCCGGCGGTGATCTCCTCGCCGCCGAACGCCTTCACACCGAGGCGCTGTGCGTTGGAATCGCGACCGTTGCGGGTCGAGCCGCCACCTTTGGTCTTCGACATGTCAGTACCTCAGCTCTTCTTGATCGAGGTGATCTCGACCACCGTGTAGTTCTGGCGATGGCCGTAACGACGGCGGTTGTTGGTGCGGCGTTTGTAGGTGAAGCCCTTGATCTTCGGGCCCTTCGTGGTGCCGACGATCTTCCCGGTGACCGAAGCGCCCGAGAGCGCGTCGCCGCCGGCGATGACGTCGTCGCCATCGACCAGCATGACGGGGGTGAGCGAAATCTCGCTGCCCTCGTCACCTTTGAGCAGTTCGAGTTCGACCTGCTGACCCTCGGTCACTTTTTCCTGTTTGCCGCCGGAGGCGATCACTGCGTACATAGCTCATGGAATGCTAACGGTCGCCGGAGTCCGCTCCAACCGTTCGTGACGCCAGTTCTGGGTGGCAGAGATTCCACGTCGGGAGCTCACGAACGAGCGCCGGCGGCCCGACGATCTCGATCGCGCCGGACCGCACCAAGGCCTGCCAGTCCGCAGCGCCACGATGCCACGCGACGAACGGCGCCGATTCGGAGCGGACGGTGACATCCGGATCGCCGCCGGGATCGGAGTAGCACAGTTCGGCGTCGCCCCGTTCGACGAGGAGCCAGTAGCACCGATTGGTCGGCGGTTGGTCGGGGAACGTGAAGCTGACCACGGTCCGCGCGTCGGGGAGCCGCGTCCGATCGAGCTGGACCTGACACCAGGCCCACAGCGCGAAACCGGGGTCGGACCGTTCTGTCGTGACCTCGATGTGACGCTCCCCCCACTCGGCGAGGGAACTGATCACGTCGGCGAGATCCAGGCCGGCAGCCGTGAGTCGATAGCGATGCCCCTGCCCGTCGGACTTCGGCGACTTCTCGATCACACCGGCCCGCTCCAACTCGCCGAGACGTTTGACCAGCACCGAC
Source organism: uncultured Acidimicrobiaceae bacterium (assembly GCA_963973395.1). Lineage (GTDB taxonomy): Bacteria > Actinomycetota > Acidimicrobiia > Acidimicrobiales > Ilumatobacteraceae > Ilumatobacter. The sequence continues at coordinate 6,039 of CAXBAZ010000077.1, read as the reverse complement.
CGCGACATCGACGGCACACCTCGGCTGATCGCCGTGAACGTGTCGGCGCCGAACATCAGGTTGCGCACGACGAGTGGCGTCCACCTCTCCGCAAGAATCTCGGAGGCCCGAGCGATCGGACAGTACTGCCGATACGTCCCCATCCCGCCATGTTCACACGATGTCGCGTGCCGGTCGAGTTCGAATATCGGACTCGACACGATCGGCAGGTCGGGCGACGATCGATCACATGGAACGAACATCGCAGTCACACGATCGAATGCGTCGAGGGCAGGTCCTCGACGCGGCGGCGGCCGTGTACGAAGAGTTCTTCGTACCCGCCTTGTTCGGTCAGTGGGTCGAACCGATGCTCGACGCTGCGGGGGTCATGGCCGGAGACAGCGTGCTCGACGTCGGCTGCGGGACCGGGATCGTGGCGCGCTCCGCCCGGCAACGGGTCGGCCCGACGGGAACCGTGATCGGAGTGGACCCCAACGAAGGAATGCTCGACGTCGCCGCACACCACGGGCCGGAGATCGACTGGCGAACCGGAACAGCCGAGGAGCTGCCGTGCTCGGACGATCTGGTGGATGCGACGACGTGTCAGTTCGCCGCGATGTTCTTCGAGGATCGGGCGCTCGCGATCGAGGAGATGATCAGGGTGACGCGCTCGGGCGGGCGCGTGGCGATCGCGACGTGGGCGGGCGTCGGCCGATCGCCCGGCTACGCCGCGATGGTCGAACTGCTCACGCGACACGTCGGCGACTGGGCCGCCGAAGCACTCTCGGCCCCGTTCACGATCGGCACCGAGGAGGCACTCCTTCGTGTGATCGGCCACGACCGGGACGGCATCTCGCTGACGACCCGTCCCGGGGTTGCGCGATTCGCCTCGATCGACGACTGGCTGTACACCGACATCCGGGGTTGGACACTGGCCGACCGCATCGACGACGCGACGTACGCCGATCTCCTGGATGCTGCCAGGTCGGAGTTGGCCCGATTCGAGGCCCCCGACGGAACCGTCATCTTCGATGCGCCGGCCATCATCGGCGTGATCGACGTCTGAGCGGCGTCCGTCGGCCGGATCAGCAGCAGTCGTCGCCCGTCGCGTACACGGGACGGTGCCGTTCGTCGGACAGCTCGACGGTGAGCTGTTTCACGAAACGCCCCTTGGTGGTGATCCGCATCCGCGACGCCATGCCGCTCAACACCGGGGTGACCAGGATCCGGTAGTCGGGGTGACGGATCCGGCTGTACGGCGCCAGGTTCTTGTTGGTCGTGTTGGTGTCGACCGACACCTCGGCGACCTTGCCTCAACCGGTCGGCTTGATGAAGTCGATCGTCATCGTGCCGCCCCGCTTGTCGAGCAACACCCGAGCCTCGTCTGTGATCTCCAGTTCCATGGTCGGGCTAGTCCAACATCGAATGGTCGATCTTGACACCGCGACCTTCGCAGTCGGGGCACGTCTCGGAGAACTCGGTGAGGAGGCCCTCCCCGATCCGCTTGCGGGTCATCTCGACCAGGCCGAGCTCGGTGATGTCGAACACCTGGGTGCGGGTCTTGTCGCGGGCCAGCGCGTCACGGAACGCCGTGACCACCTTGGCCCGGTTGTCCTTGATCTCCATGTCGATGAAGTCGATCACGATGATGCCACCGATGTCGCGCAGCCGGAGCTGTTTGGCGATCTCCTCGGCGGCCTCCATGTTGTTGTGGAACACGGTCTCTTCGAGGTTCGACTTGCCGACGTTCTTGCCGGTGTTGACGTCGATCACCGACAGCGCCTCGGTGTGCTCGATGATCAGCGAACCGCCCGACGGCAGCCACACCTTGCGATCGAGGGCCTTGTGCACCTGCTCGTGCACGTGGTGCCGCTCGAACAGCGACAGACCTTCGGCCTCGACGTCGTAGTACTCGATCCGGTCGGCCAATTCGGGGTTGAACGCCGTCACGTAGTCCCGGACCTCTTCGAACAGCCGACGGTCGTCGATGACGACACCGCGGTAGTCGGGGTTGAACTCTTCGCGGATCACGCGGACGGCCAGTTCGGGCTCGCGGTACAGCAGCGCCGGCTTGTTGGCCTTGGCGGCCTTGCGCTCGATCTCGTCCCACTGCTTGAGCAGCAGGTCCATGTCGGCTTCGAGATCGGCTTCGGTGGCGTGCTCGGCGGCGGTCCGCACGATCAACCCGTGCTGTTCGGGCTTGACCCGATCGAGGATGTTCCGGAGCCGCTTGCGGGTGTCGTCGGGCAGCCGCTTCGAGATCCCGTAGGTCTTCGAATTGGGGATCAGCACCACGAACCGGCCGGGCAGCGAGACCTCTTGTGTGAGGCGGGCACCCTTGGCGCCGATCGGGTTCTTGGTGACCTGGCACATGATCATCTGGCGGGCCTTCAGGATGTCCTCGATGCGGGCGTTCTTGCCCTTCTGCTCGATGTCTTCCTGGTCGTACTGGACGTCGCCGCGGTAGAGGACCGCGTTCTTCGGGGTCGCGATGTCGACGAACGCGGCCTCCATGCCGGGCAACACGTTCTGCACACGTCCGAGGTAGATGTTGCCGTGGATCTGGCTGACGTCGTCGGCCGGGCGACTGACGTAGTGCTCGATCAGGTTGCGGCCCTCCATCACGGCGACCTGGGCCATGCCGGGGCGCACCTGGACGCACATGAAGTAGCGACCGATCGGCTTGCCGTTGCGTTCCCGACCGCTCCGCTGCTCGATCAGCTCCTGCTCGGAGGCTGCGGTCTTGCTGCGCCCACCACGGCCACCACGACGCCGCTTCTTGTCGCCGGAGTCGCTGCGCTGGTCGGTGCGCTCGGACCCGGCCTTCTGTCCGCTGCCCTTGCCGCCGCTCTTGCCGCTTCCCTTGCCGCCGCGCTTGCGGCGCTTCTGTCCCGACGTGGATTCACCGGACGAATCGCCGTCGGACGGGTCGGAGCCGCGGCCGCCCTTCGAGGCCGGAGATCCGGGCGGTGGCTTGGTCGGAACGAGCGGGCGGGTGTCGCCGATCTGGGGCTTGCGCACGAGCGCCCGCTCGGCAGCGGCAGCATCTCGCACCTTGCCCTCGCTGATCGGTTCGGGCAACTCGTCGGGATCGCGCCCGTCGTGGTCGCCGCCGGAGTTACCGGGCTCCTCCGCCTCGTCGCCGCGACCCGGCTGCCGACCCTGGCCGCTGCGCGAGCTGCGCCGGCGCTGGTTCGCCGGGCTGGTCCCCGGCGAACCGTCGGTCGTCCCGCCGGTGTCGGTCGGCAGAGGGATGACCTCGCGTCGTGTGCCGTCGTCGTCAAGCCATTGGTGAGTACGAAGTGCCCGGACATCGCGTGCGTCGATGTTCGGATAGGCCAGCTCGGCGAGCTCTCCTGGGCGGAGGGCACGGCCGATCGTGACCAGGTCGGCGATCAGTCGATCGCCGGTCGGGTCGGGGCGCAGGTCGATGATCATGGGGCGCACGTCGTCGGCGCTCCGCTTTCCCTTGCGTTCCCGCTCGAGCACGAGTTCGGCCGACTCGAGGAGTCGACAGGCCTCGTGATGATCGTCAGCGGTGAGCTGAGTGCTCCAGAGCTGCCACGTGCACGACGTGACCGCCTCCTGCAGCGAGTCCACTCCCGTCTCCCGTTCGACGGCTGCGAGGACGTCGAAGCCGTTCGGGAGTGCGTCGGACAGACGCGCCGGGAGTGTGGTCAGATCGACATCGGCGGCGACGACGTCACGCTGCAGCTCGATGTCGACGTATTCGGCGATCGACTCGGCACCCGTGGGGAGTGCCAGGCCGAAGCTGATCTTGGCACGAGGCGTGAACCCCTCGGTGAACGCCACCGGGAGACCGGCTCGCCGCAGCGCGCGCTCCCACATGCGGGCGGCGTCGCGGTGGCTGGTGAAACGAACCTTGCCGACCTTGGTCGCGCGGACGCGCAGCTTCACGACACGGCCTTCACGACACGGCCCCCGCCGGCTCGCGGCGGGTTGGCATCAGCGCGACCGGCACCTCGCCGCCGCGCTCGAGATCCTGACCCGTGCCCTGGCTGCCGCCGGCGGGTGCGATCGGCGATGCGACGACGTGCTCGATCCCGTAACCGGTGCACACCCCGCAGTCGTAACACGGCGTCCACCGGCAGTCTTCGACACCCGACTCGGCGAGCGCGTCCAACCAGTCGCCCCACAGGAAGTCCTTGTGGAGGCCGGCGGTGAGGTGATCCCACGGGAGGATCTCGCCCTCCTCGCGGTGCCGGAAGACGTACCAGTCCATCGAGAGCCCTTCGGCGTCCATGGCCGCGGTCCAGCGCCGCAGGTCGAAGTGTTCTCCCCACTCCTGGAACAGCCCACCTTCGCGCCAGACCCGTTCGACGACCCGGCCGATGCGACGATCGCCACGGGTGGCGATGCCCTCGGCCACGCTCGCGTCGGGGTGGTGCCACTTGACGTTGACACCCTTGGCCTTCTTGGCGGCGTCGCGGACCAGGTCGATCTTGCGCCGCAGCTCGGCTTCGGTGTTCTGGCCGAACCACTGGAAGGGCGTATGGGGCTTCGGCACGAAACCGCCGAGGCTCACGGTGACCGACGCCCGGTTCGTGTAGCGCTTGCCGATCTCGACACAGTTCTCGGCGAGTTCGACGATGCCGAGCGTGTCGTCGTCGGTCTCGGTCGGCAGACCCGTCAGGAAGTAGAGCTTCATCCGGGTCCAGCCCTGGCTGAAGGCCGACTCGACGGCGCCGTACAGGTCTTCTTCGAGGATCAACTTGTTGATCACCTTGCGGAGCCGCCACGAGCCGGCCTCGGGGGCGAAGGTGAGCCCGCTCCGGCGGCCGTTGTTGACCTCGCCGGCGAGCCCCACGGTGAACGCGTCGACCCGCAGCGACGGCAGGTTGATCGTCATCGTGTCGCACGATCCGGGAATGTCCTTGGCGTCTTCGAGCACGCCGCGCACGACGGGTTCGATGTCGGAGAAGTCGGCCGTGGACAACGACGTGAGACTGACCTCGTCGTACCCGGTGGACCGGAGACCCTCGCGGATCATCGTGCGGACCTGTTCGGCGGGACGTTCGCGGACCGGGCGGGTGATCATGCCCGCCTGGCAGAACCGGCACCCGCGGGTACAGCCGCGGAAGACCTCGACGCTCAGACGGTCGTGCACGACCTCGGTGAGGGGCACGATCGGACTCTTGGGGTAGGGCCACTCGCCGAGGTCGGCGACCGTGCGCTTGTCGACCGTGGCCGGCACGTCGGCGAAGCGGGGCTCGACGCCGGTGATGTGGGCACCGTCGTAGGAGACCTCGTACATCGAGGGCACGTAGACACCGGGCACCTTCGACAGCTCGCGCAGGAATGCCGCCCGGTCGGTACGGCCGGCGAGTTTCCAGGCCCGCACCACTTCGGTGATGTCGGCGACGACTTCTTCACCTTCGCCGAGCACCGCAGCGTCGATGAAATCGGCCAACGGTTCGGGGTTGAAGGCGGCGTGGCCGCCGACGATCACGACGAGGTCGTCGTCGCCGCGCTCGGCGGCCCGCACCGGCGCACCGGCGAGGTCGATCATGTTGAGCACGTTGGTGTACACGAGCTCGCTCGACAGGTTGAAGGCGAGCACGTCGAAGTCGGCGGCGGCGCGATGGGTGTCGACGCTGAACAACGGCACTCCGGCGGCACGCATCTCGTGGTTCATGTCGGCCCACGGTGCATAGGTGCGCTCGGCCACCGAATGGCCGCTCTCGTTCAGGATTTCGAAGAGGATCTGGAGCCCCTGGTTGGGCAGACCGATCTCGTACGTGTCGGGATAAGCGAGGAGCCACTCCACCACGTCCTGACGACCGAACTTCTCGGCGAGAGGGGTGATGGCGCCGTCTTCGCACCCGATGTAGCGAGCTGGTTTCTGCACCCGGGCCAAGAGCGGTTCGATCCGCGCCCAGAGTGTTGACATATCACCACCACCCTACCCCGAGTGACGGAATTCACCCCGGATACCCGGCGCGTCGGCGGGTCACACCCGCAACGGCGGAAACGCCGACGGGAGGCCGTCGGCCACGATCTGCAGGAGTTCGACCTGCTCGGGGATGTCCCGGAGCCGGT
>CAXBAZ010000076.1:0-10274 GCA_963973395.1 uncultured Acidimicrobiaceae bacterium | reverse complement strand
ATGGTCTCGGACGGAGGCACCATCGCCGTGGTCGAGGCGCAGGGTGATCCGGTCACAGGTTGGGCTCAGGCGGTGGGCGCTCAGGACTTCGCGTCCGGCGAGCGCTTCGGTCCGCTTGAACCGGACCTGCGCGAGCTCGCAGAGTTCATAGCCTGGAATGCGCACAACGGGTTCGGACCGAAGACTGATCAGACGATCGTCAAGAATGCACTTGCCCGAGCGCACGCCGACGGAGGACTGGATCGACGGATCATTGCGGCGACGGTCGCGTTCGACAACATTCGGTCGTCGAGATCGCTCGACTGGCTCGACAAGGCCGTGAGCGCACACGCTCCGCGTCCACCGCTGAGACACGGTGGTCGATGAGAGCAGGGCTTCTGGTGCTTCTGTTCACCGGAGGGCTCGCGGCGTGCGGCGGGGGCGGCGAGGATTTCTCAGGGGAATGCTCGGTCGCGGGCCTGAACGTGACGACGACGCTCGGCTCGTGCGACGCTGCGTTGGAGGAGGGTAGGCGGCTGGTCGTGGAGCACGGGTTGGCGTTGGCTGACGCGCCGAAGTCAGGCATCGATGCGGTGCTGTCTGCGCACTGCATGGACTGGGACGACCTCGACGCTCAGGCACAGCGTCTCCAGAACGCGCTACGGACCGAAGTCTGCGTCTAAGGGCAGCGCAGCGCCTGCGATCCGCCGACGACCACGTCCTCACGCTTGCGCGTAGGCCGTCGTGAACCACGCATTCACGACCGAGCCAGACGGAGCGCTCGACACCTTCGTCCGGGTGATGACACCCGTCGACGCGATCGTGACCCATCCGGGATACGTGTCGCCGTCGCTCAGCTCGACCACAGCCGGAACACGCATCGACTGACTCGGTCGCCAGTCGGCAGGGATCGTCACCGCGCCGGACATGCCGGCCTCGGCGGTGGCGACGCCGACGATGCCACCGACGCGGGTGTACCGCACGTTGCCCGTGGTGCCCGACGACGGGCCCGCCATCTTCGCATTCGTCACGGCGGCGTCGGCGAGATGGGCGGAGTCGATGGAGCCGTCGACGTACTGGTCGGAGTCGACCGAGTTCGCGGCCATCTTGGCGACGGTGATCGAGCCGTCCGCGATCACGTCGTCGTGCGCCAGCGTGGCATGCACCCGTGCATCCGTGATGTCGGCGTCCTCGATCGCCACCGCGCCCGCAGGCACCAGCACGGAAGCGAGCACCAGGAACGAATCCGGCGCGGTCGGCGCAGCAGGCGACGATGCAGCCGTGCCCTGCACGACATCAAAGATCGAATCGCGGCCAGCCGAACCGCCCTCGGACGGATCGCGGAGCTGGATGCCGACCAGGTCGATGCGGGGGTTCGACGGATGCGCCGTGGGGATCGTGACCGCCGAGAGCGTCGCGGTGTCCTCGCGGACCATGTAGCGGCCCTGGTTCGCTGCGTCGTCGCCCTCGAGCACGGCAACGCCGGCCGTGATGTCGAGCGTCATATTGGCGCCGAGGGCGCGCTCGGTCACCTCGAACGAATCCGAGCCCAGCACGCCCTCGGTGAACAGCTCGGTCTGAAGCGTGCGCCAGTCGTTCGACGTGTACTCCACCGCGCCGGCGCCGTCAGACGCGAGCGGCCAAGTCAATGCGAGTGCCATGAGTCAGGATCCTTCGGTTGGGGTTGGTAGGAACTCGATCCCGGCGGGGCCGAACTCGATCCCGCGGGATCCGATCTCGATGCGTTCGGATGGGGACTCATCGGCGTGCGCCGGTTGCGGATCGCGGCTGGTCGTGTCGGTGGCGGTCATGGTCTACCGCCCACCCCGACGCCGGAGGCGAGGGCGTGGCGGCTCAGCGGGGAGCGGCGACGCTTGAGCGACGGGGGCCGGGGTGGGCTGCTCGCCGGCGGCTACCTTGGCGGCCAGGCGGGCGACTTGGGCTTGGAGCGCCTCGATCGTCGGGGGCGGTTCGAGTGGTGACGTTGCGCGCGGTACGCCGTGTTTCTTCATCGGGACGTGCTCGCGGCCGACGATCTTGGTGCTGCGCTCACCGCCCGCGCTGCGAGTCGAGCGGGTCAGGATGCCGGCGATCTTGCGTTGGGCCGGCTTGCGAGGTGGCGTGGTGTTCCATTCGATTGGGCCGTCGCCGTAGCGGACAGCGACCGGTCGAGGTGACCCTTTGCGGTAGTACGTCGAAACTTGGTACGCCGCGCCTTCGTCGGTTCGCACGGTCTCGGTCTCGACGCGCAGCCGGCGGAGATCGTGCGCGTCGGGCGACGACGTGTTCGTCGTCTTTCGGTCGGCGAGGGTGGAGGGGGCGAGGTGTCGCATCAGAGGTCTCCTTCGGGTCGTGGGTTGATCTGTTCGCCGTCGTGCTCGAGGATGCTGACGCGCAGCACCATCGACGACTCGCGGCGACGTCGGCCGGGGCGCTTCGTCACGACCAGAAGAGGTTCCGCAGATCGCGACGCCAAGGTCGAGGGCTGGGAAGCCCTGAGCGGCCGCTGAGCGGTCATGAGCGGCCGTCCAGACGGCGCAGTAGCGCCTGTGCGTCGGCGAGGACACGGTCGGGCGACTCTCTCCGGCTGGAGTCCTTGGAAGTCGCGAGCTCCAGTTCTGCCAGTGCAATGATCGCGTTGAATCCAGCGAGTTCAGCTCTCTGAATCGCGTCACGCTTGGCCGGGTCGCGGTACGCCCGTGAGACGAGCACCCGTGCCTCACGGTTCGCAGGCACCGTCACGAACGACACCTCGAGCAGCTCGCCGCCGATGACGTGCGGCACCCCGTCGACGTTCTTGTATTTCGCCGCGTAGAAGCCGACCGACATCGACGAGAGATGACCTTCGGTGACGAGCTGCCGGACCTCCTGCGCCCGGGAGGTTCCGGCAAACTCGCCAACGACCTTCAGCACGTCGCCGTCGTAGAACGGTCGGCCCGTGCCGACGAGTGCATCAGAGGTCATCTTGTGGTCGACGTGGATCGGCACGAACTCGGGCAGCGGAGAGAACGCCCCGGTGTCCACGATCTCGCCGTCGCGGTCGAGCGTCGCTTTCGACGCGATGGCCTCGAATGTGCCGTTGCCGGCGTCGCTGACGGCCTTGACCGTCGCCCAGAGATGATTCATGACGCCTGCTTTCGGTTGATGTCGTCGCGGAAGCTGCGAGCCGCGGTCGGGAGGGATTCGATGTACGCCTCGAGGTCGGACACGCGGATCCGGCGGGCACCGACGATGCGGACCGACGGCAACGTGCCATCAGCGACCAGGCGCTCGACTGTCCGTTTGGATACGCCGATCCGATCCGCTGCCTCGTCGAGTGAGTGGGTGAGTTTCCTGCGCACGACCTCATCGTCCAGCAACTCGTCGGAACCTGCACGATCTGTCGGTTCCTGTCGGACGCTGTCGTATTTCTTGGCCAGCGCGGCCAGAGCGGCGATGTCGGGCGGCAGGGTTCGACCGTTCTCGCGACTCCAACGCTCGAGCATCTTCATCGCCACGGCCATCCACGCCCACCCCTGGCGGTCGAGGTCGATGATCATCCGAGAGTGAAGAGCCCACGCTCTTCGGTGTAGACGCTCGACGGCCCGGACTGGTACAACACCATCCACAGCGCCAGCTCGGCGGCGGCGAGCGGCGAGGTATCCACCAGCGGCTTTAGCCGTTCGAGCGCCTCAGCGCCCGCCAGGGGACGTGTCAGGGCGTGCTGGGCGGCGGCGTCGAGTTGCGGGTGGTCGGCGATCTTCAACCGGCCGGCGCGCAGCTCGTCGACGAACCGGCCGTGAGCGACCGTCACCTGGTGGGTGTTGACCTGAGTCACGACGACGCCGAGCGATTCCAGTGGGCCGATCAGCGTCGCCGCGGGTGACCGTGGGTCGATCACCACGCCGATCAGACCGACGGCACGGCCCGCGATCTCGGCCACCTTCGCGGCAGTATCGCTACCGTCGAGGTAGTCGACCAGGGCGACCGTCACCGCGGCGTCAGTCTGTGCAGCCGCCGCTATCGACGTGTGCATCCTGTCCACGGATATCTCGACGCCGATGGCGACGTTTTCGAGTTTCATGATGGGGTGTCTCCTTGCTCGTTTCAGCGCTTCGCCACGTTCCTGGCCGGCGCGTCGGTTGCAGGTCGCGTGTGCGAGCCCGCGGTAGTTGCGGCCGTCATCGGCGTGATCGAGGTCGACGCCCTGACCGGCGTCGATCGGCTGCCCGCAGCGAACACACGGCTTGCCGATCGCGCCGGCGAGCAGTGCGCGCCGGATCGCGCGGTGGCGGCGTCCGTAGCGGCTCATCCCTTGGCCCGCTTCCACGCGTCCTGGTCGATGACGGTCCACCCGGTGTCGAGCAGGTCCGATGTCCACCAGTTGAGGTAGGCGCGGGTGAACTCCGATTCTGGGAGCGCCTCGTAGTCGGCGGCGAGCACTTCCTCACCGACCATGCCCTCGGCGAGCGCCGAATGACAGCCGTACCACGTCGCCGGATCGGCCGGGTTCGCGTCCATTGGTGCCGACCACTCGAAGAAGCACACGGCGTCGGTGCCCTCGGTGACCGCCTGGCGGCCGGCGTCGACCTTGCCGCGCCACCACACCGACCGATCGGTGCCGGCCGTCGAGCAGCACCAGACCTGCGCGCCGGGGCGCCGGATCGTGGCGGGCCGGACCGCCTGTTCTACGTGAGGCTCCAGCGCCCATCCCTCGTCGAGCACCACCAGGTCGACGGACTCACCGTGACCGCTCGATTCCTCGGAGGAGAGCAGGCGCAGGATGCTGCCGTTCTCATGGCGCAGCGCCTCGAACCCGGCGCCACGGCTCAGGCTGAACTCGTCGCCGAGATCGGTGTTCCGGATGCGCGGCCACCATTCATCGAGCAGTTTCGAGCGCGCCGTCATCCTGGTCTGAGCACCGAACAGCACGATGGAGCCGGGGTGCGCGAGCAGCCGATCGAGAATCACCGCGCCGACCAGCGTCGATTTTCCTACCTGCCTCGGCGTCGTGATCGTCACGTTCCGGTGAGCGAACGTGTTGCCGTCGACCTCGAGCGCCACGTCGACGACGCGACGCTGCCACTCCATCAGCGGCGTACCGAGACGATCGGCGATCTCAGCCACCCGGTGCCCAGCGGTGGCACGATCGGACCGAGGCGTGGCGTACAGGGGCTCAGCGGTCACGCTCGACCTCCGTGTGTGTGTACGGACGAGAGCGGGGTGTCCGGGGGGGTCGTGAGCCTGTAGGGATTGCGACCTCCCCACCCCCTCACGAGATACCTCGGCCGTGCGGTGGTCCTCATGACGCGCGGCCCTTCGCCAGTAGTCGACGCCGCGCCTTGCGTGCCTGCGCCGACATGGCCCCGCGCACGCCATGATCGAGGTCGGGGTCGGCGAGCGCCTCGTCGAGACATCGCTGGCGCACGTCGCATCCGCCACAGATCTCGAGCGCTTGTTTCGACGACTGGCCCGTCGTGGGGAAGAACAGCGCTGTGTCGGTCCCGCGACACGCGGCGTTCGCATGCCACGCGGGAGCGAGCAGTCCGACGCGTCGGCGGAGTTCGTCCCGGACGGAGGTGTGGTCGGCCTCGACGACGTCTCCGGGGTTCGCGCCCCATGGTCGTTCGAGGTTGCTCATTGAGTCGCTCGATGCGGTAGTTCCGCTGCCTGGACTACTACGTACGTCCAGACGGCCAGACGGAAACCTCTGACGGTTGCCGTCGGACGGAAACGGTTTCCGTCCAGACGGTTCGGTTTCTGTGCTCTGACCTGGATCTATGCAGGTTGGTGAGGTCTGCGATTCGCCGCGCTGTTTTGGGGGTGGGTTTCCGTCTGGCCGAGGTACCTCGTTTTCGGTGTGCTGGACGGAAACCTCAGGCATCGTCGACCCCCTCCGCGAGCACGTACATCGCTGCGGTTCGACCGCCCTTGTCGGACTTGCGGATGCCGTGTTCGACCAGCAGTAGGTCGTCAACCATGACCGCGATCTCGGCTCGAATGTGAGACTTGGACGCCCCCGTCGAGCGCTCCTCGATCTCGGTGCGGGTGAGCGCGCGGCGTGCCTTGCGCATCGTGACGAACACGGCCCGGCGTGCCTTGAGGCGCTTGTCTGTCTCGGCGTCGCGGCGCTCGGTTTCACCGCCAGCCCGGCGGACCTGGAACCGGATCGGGCCGTCGTGGTTGCCGGCGTCGGCGTCGAACCGGCCGACGTCGAGGTCGAGTTCGTAGCTCGCGCCGCCCCACTGCCGTGATCCGATGTCGACCGCCAGCCGGAACCGTCCAGCGTCGACCTCGGGCGTCTCACGATGCTTGAGCAGCACCCAGCTATCGCCCCACTCGCCCGTACCGGCCCCGGCGATCCGCTTGAGGTCGAACCCCTGCCCGCTTTGGTTCATGTGCGCAGTGATCCAGAACGTGGCGCCGCGCTCGGCGCAGATCGTGTGGATGTCGGCCAACATCCGCCCCTGTTGGTCGACGCGGTGAGCGTCAACCGTGACCGCCTGGAAGGCGTACAACGGATCCAGGTGGACGAACGCGGGGGCGAACTCGTCGAGGTGTGCCCGCAGCGTGTCGCGAAACGTCGTCGAGTCGAGCGGGCCGGCATCGAAGATCGGGCACAACCATCCATCGAGGTCGGCGGGGTCGACGCCGTGGGCTTCGCACAGGCGGATCAGTCGGCGGGTGAACGGGATACGGCCGCCCTCGGCGACGTAGAACAGCACACGCCGACGCTCGGGCACCGCCCATTCGCCGAGGATCGGCACCCCGGCCGCCAGCCCGATCGCTCGGGCCGCACCGAAGTACGACTTCATGCTCTTGAGCTCGCCCGTGTCGAGTCCGTAGGTGGGGCGCACGAGCATGCCGACGACGTCCCACTCGAACGTCAGGTCGGCTGCGAGTAGGTCGGTCATCGACCAGCGGCGAAATCGTGTCTGCTCGGCGGCTTCGTCGAGCGGCTCGTCCGCAAGGTCTGCGAATCGGAGGTCGGTCATGCTGCTTGCCCTCGCTGCCCGGCCTTGCCGGCCCCATAGCCGGACCGGATCGTCTGCTCGACCTCGTGTTGACCGAGGCCGGCGCGTTCAGCAGCGATCGCCAGCTCCTCGAGCACACCGAGTGCCCGGCGTTCGTCGACGCGGCGCTGGTTCACTGCCCAGCCGACACGGTGCGCGGCCCAGACGAGTACGTCGTTGCGTTCTCCGGACTGTGCCGTCGCCACTCGGGCGATCAGTCCACCGGCCGACCATTGACCGTCGACAGGTTCGGAGCGTGTCGGCGCGGTCGTGACGGGGTCGCGCCCGATGCGTCGGTCGGTCTTGTTCGCGACGAGGTCGACGAGGAAGTCGGGCGCAGCAGGGATCGCCAGATCGGGGCCGCAGTCCGGGTGCCACTCGTACGTGCGTCCTGTGTGATGTCGTGACGGAGGCGCCACCACGTAGCCGTTGCGGCCGCGCCAGTCGAACCCGTCGACCTTGGCAATACGTGAACCGTTCGCCAGCGCCGTGGGCGCGTAATACAGGTGCGAGCCCTTCCCGGTACTGACCATCGGTCCGAGCGCCCAACACGTGTCGGTGGCGTGCCCGAGGTCGTCGGCGTAGCGAGCGAGCCAAGGGCCGGCCGTGTGTCCATCGAGGTCGAGCACGTCGAACGCGACGCCGGTCCGCAGCCCGACGTTCAGCCTCGGCTCGTCGGTCCACCAGCGGCGCACGACGTCGACATCGGTGCTTGCGTCGTGTAGGCCGTTTGGTGCGAACGTGTGGGGGTGCTTGCCGGGCGAGCCACAGTCGGCGCCCTCACGACAGGCGCACGTGTCGACATCGGTTGGCCACCACAACGGGATCACCGGCAAGCCGCGCACCGCATAGCCGACGACCGTCTCGACGGCGCTCATCGGGCACCGCCGACCTGGGCGAGCATCGCCTCGACCTGATCGTCGGGAATCGAGCAGATCCGCACGACACGCCCGTCGGGCCGGGTGATCCGTTCGATGTCGCAGAACTCGGCGATCATCGGCGGCACGTCGAGAGAGTCGGGTACGACGATGACGCCCTCGTCGACGCCCATCACCATCACGTCACCGCGCAGCGCCAGGTCGATCGCGCCGGTCAGGTCGAGCGTGACCGGTAGCAGCGAGTCACCACGGGTGACCGCCAGGGCCGCGGTCTGGCCGGCGTTGGAGAGCGGGCAGTCGGCGTCGTGGGCGACCTCGACGATCTTTGACGGCCTGTAGGCGATGGCCGGGCGGCAGGTGCACCCGGCGCGCTTTGCCTGGTCGTAGGCGACACGTCGGGCCTGTGTGGGGCTGAGGCGGTTCATGCCGACACCGCCCGCGTTCGACTCGTCGCGCCCTGGACGTCGGCCACCCATCGGAGCAGCCGGTCGTGTCGGGCTTCGTCAGGCGTGAGATCAGGGCAGCGGAAGCACGGCGACGAGCATGCGAGCACGCAGACCGGCGGAGTGTGCTTGCGTCGGTTGGTATCGTGGTTCTCGATCCCGCCGCCTGCCAGCGCATTGGATTCCGAACCCCGTCCGATCTCATCGGGCGGGGTTCGTCGCGTGGTGGGCGGGCTCACGCGACGGGCACCTCGTCGAGCTGCAGCATCCGACGAAGTGCAGCCGTCGGCACGACGACGCGTCGGCCGAGGCGCAGCGTTGGGATCTCGCCGCGCCCGGCCGCCAGGTAGGTCGCGCTGCGGCCGAGGCTGAGAGCGCGGCCGGCACTCGGCTCGCTCTCGTCATCGCTCCACAGCGGGAGGGTGGGGCGCTGTTCCGCGGTCGGAATGCCCTGGGGGGTTGCTCCGTACATGTCACTGACGTTAGGTATTGCGTCGGACTGTCGCAATGACATAGAGTCAGTAGGTAATGGCAGAGAAACAGACTCCCGAGTGGGCGCGCGGCGTGATGTTCGCGCTCGACATCGACGCGGCGCGCGCCGGCCGCGTTCCGACAGTGCGACTGGACGGCGACGTGACCGTGCCGGAGCAGTTCCGCGTGGGCTTCGTCGTCGGCGGCAAGAACGTCGAGCTACTCATCCGCGCCGAGCGCGGGCGTGCTCGCGTGTCGACCATGACGATCAGCGAACGCGACGACGTCGGCATCTCTGGCGTGAGCGTCTCTAAGGTGCCGGAGCATCGGCTACTGGAGCACGCTGTCGCCAAGGTCGCGGAGTGGTTGTCGCCATCGTGGCCCGAGGATCAGGACGATCCCGTAGCCAAGGCTCGGCGCTCCGATGTGGCGAGGTCGGCGACTCGACGCCGAGTGTCGGATGAGCGCCTCGAGCGCGTCGGCGCGATTCTTCGCGGTGGCGGCGACGTCAAGGCGGTCAGGGAGGCAGAGCTCGTCGGCGAGCGTCAGGCGTGGCGATTGATCCGAGCGGCCCGCACGGCGGGCTTCGCCGAGGAGGCACGCAGATGACGGTCAAGAAGGACGCCGCCCGCGGTACGTGGTCGTTCGTCATCGACCTGCCACCGGTCGCCGGCAAGCGCCAGCAGATGTACCGGCGGGGGTTCGCCACCAAGAAGGAGGCGCAGGCAGCCGAGACGCACCAGCTCGGCGAGATCGCCCGCGGGACGTTCGTACGGCCCGCACGCGTGACCCTGGAGCGGTTCCTGGTCGACGAGTGGCTACCGGCGAAGGTGTCGACGCTCAAGCCCTCCACAGCGGCGTCCTATGCCCTGATGACGAACAGCTACGTCGTGCCATTCATCGGCGGTGCCGAGCTGTCAGCGGTCGATGGGGCGATGCTGAACGCCCTCTACGCCAAGCTGCTGACGGAGGGCCGTCGGGGTCGAAGCGGGGAGGCGGGCACAGGGCTGTCTCCGAAGTCGGTCCGTAACGTCCACGGGATGCTGCACCGCGCGTTCAAGGATGCCGTTCGGTGGCGTCGCGTTGCGGTCAACCCGGTCGACGCTGCCGACCAGCCGCGCAAGTTGTCGCCCGAGATGTCGGTCTGGACTGCCGAGCAGATCCGCCGGTTCGTCGACCACGCGACCGGCGACCGACACGCGGCCGTGTGGCGCCTGTTCGCCCTGACCGGGATGCGTCGTGGCGAGGTGCTCGGCCTCCGGTGGTCTGACGTCGACCTCGACGCGGCCCGGCTGTCGATCCGCCAGACCGTCGTCGAGATGTCGACCGGGATCGTCGTCGGCACTCCGAAGTCGTCGGCAGGCGTCCGTACGATCGCCCTCGACGCTGCCACGGTGTCGGCACTCCGTCGCTGGCGCAGGGCCCAGCTCGAGGAACGCATGCTGATGGGGGAGGGGTGGCAGGACGACGACGACCGGGTGGCGACCGAGCCCGACGGTTCGGCGGTGCAT